>CAKPGS010000015.1 GCA_934155165.1 uncultured Clostridia bacterium
GCCTGGTAGTTCAGTTGGTTAGAACGCTAGCCTGTCACGCTAGAGGTCGACGGTTCGAGCCCGTTCCAGGTCGCCAACGAAAAAGTGTGAGTATCACACTTTTTTGTATATAAGCCTCGATAGCTCAGTTGGTAGAGCAAAGGACTGAAAATCCTTGTGTCACTGGTTCGATTCCAGTTCGAGGCACCAGATAAAATCTTCACCAAAAGTGAAGTTTTTTTTATTATAGAAAATTTTTATTGATTATGGAGACTAGGACAAAAGCTTCAATAATTATTTTACATTGTTATTGACCATATATGTAAGAGAGATTATAATAAAAAATAAATAGAAGGAGAAGATAAATGAAATCATGTAATGGAATAATAGGTTTAGCAATAGGTGATGCTATGGGAGTGCCTATTGAATTTGTTAGTCGAAAAGAATTAGAGCAAAATCCAGTAACAAAAATGCTAGAATATGGAAGTCATAAAGTACCAAAAGGATGTTGGAGTGATGATACATCAATGACTCTTGCAACAATAGATTCTATAATAAAAAAGAAAAAGATAGATACAGATGATATGGCTGATAGATTTTTAGAATGGTTCAAAAATGCTGAATATACAGCTACGAATGATATTTTTGATATAGGAAGAACAACATTACAATCTCTTGCTAGATATGAATTAAAATTAGATGATGCAAGTAATTGTGGGGATGATAATGAATATAGTAATGGTAATGGCTCTTTAATGAGAATACTTCCCTTGGCCTATTATTGCTTTAGCAAAAACTTAAATAATAATGAGATAATAGAAATAGTTAGTAGAGTTTCAAGTATTACACATAAAAATCAAGTAAGTATTTTAGGTTGTTATATATATGTGCAATTTGCAATGGAGTTGTTAAAGGTAAAAGATTTAAAAAAATGTTATTATAAAATAAAAGAATTAGATTATACATATTTTTCAAAAGAAGTAGTGAATAGATATGAAAGAATTTTAAAAAATAATATAACTGAATATAAATTAGAAGAAATAAAGTCAACAGGTTATATTGTAGATACTTTAGAAGCAACTTTATGGGTTTTATTAAATACTAAATCATATAATGAAGCTATTATAAAAGCAATAAATTTAGGTGAAGATACAGATACAATAGGAGCTTGTACAGGAGGATTAGCTGGAATATATTATGGAATAGACAATATTAAAAATGAATGGAAAGAAAATTTGCTTAAATATGAATATATAATCGAATTATGTAATAAATTAGATGAAATATTGAAAAAAAATAATATTTTATATTTATAATTCTTGAAATTTAATAAAAAGAATATTATAATAGAAAAGCTATGGGTAAATACCATTTTATATAAAATTCCTAATTAACTAGAGAAATCTAGATAATATAAATGTAACTGTTAATTAACATACATGGAGGAAAAATGAAACAGAAGATTATTCTAGTTTTTAAACAAAAATGGCTATTCTTTTGTATAATGTTTGAATCGGCATTATTAGGGGCTGTTCTAGCTGCTCAAAAAGTGGCAAATAAAACATTAGAAATATCATTTTTTTTGCGGAAAATGTATTTAAAAGAAGCTATAAAAATTGGAGTTTCTATTGGAGTAATTGTAGGGGGGATAATATTTATGTTATTACTTTTATATGAAACCAAAAAGAAACAAACATAAAAATATTTAGTTTTTTTATGTAGAGGCGACCAAAGGTCGCCTTTTTCTTTCGAACTTTTTATTGACATCAATTTGCATAAAATATATAATATTTATGTATTTAAGGGGAAACAATAGAAAAAAGAAATGAGTGATTTTATTTTATGGATAAAAAGAAAAAAATGATTATTATAATTTGTATTTGCATTATTTTATTAGGAATAATAGGAGGCTTTGTATTATATAAAAATGTAAAAAATACAAATAAAGATTACAAAATAGAGACAATAACCTTGTGTAATTATTTTACCATTGCAAAAGATGGAAAAATGGGGGTTATAGACAATAAAGGAAAAATTATTATAGAACCAAATTATACAAATATACAAATTCCAAATCCAACTAAAGATGTTTTTGTTTGTACAAATGATAATGAAACTAAAATTATAAATGCAAAAGGTGAAGAAAGATTCAAAAATTTTGAAGAAGTTTCAGCTATCCAACTAAAAGAATTGGCAACGGAAATTCCCTATGAAAAAAGTGTACTAAAATATAAAGAAAAAGGAAAATATGGAATAATTAATTTTGATGGAAAGAAAATAACAAAAGCAATTTATGATAATATTGAAAATTTACCATTCAAAGAGGGAGAATTATTAGTTGAAAAAGATGGTAAATATGGAGTGATTAATATTTTAGGAAAAAACATTATTCCAATTCAATATAAAGAAATAAAAGTAGATGAATACTATGAAGAAAAAAATGCTTATAATTATAGTGGATACATTGTAGCAACGGAAAAAGACAATCAAATAAGTTATAAATATATAAACTATAATAACAAGATAGAAACAAAAAGTGAATATCAAGATATAAAAAGAATAATTGATTATGAAAATAAAGATGAATTTTATTTAATATTTAAAAAAGACAATAAATATGGAATTATGAAAGATACTGATGTAATTATTAATAACGAATATGATAGTATAGAATATGATAGTTTTAATCAATTATTTATTGTAAAAAAAGATGGAAAATATGGAATTGTTAAATTAAATGGTGAAACTGTAATTTCATGTTTATATGATGAAATAAATATAGAAGGATTATATATTTATGCTTTAAAAAATGATGAACAAATTATATTTAATACATCAGGAGAAAAAATAGAAAACTCAAATTATAAAAGCGTATATAATGCAAAAGATACAAAATATAAAATAACAATAGATAATGATAACAAGTATGGTGTAATTGATGAAAATAATAAAGTTATAATTCCGAATAATTATTTTTATATAGGGTATTTAATTAATAACTACTTTGTTGTAAGTGGACAAAATGGAAAGAACGGAATAATAGATGATAAAGGAAAAATAATTTTAGATATAAAATACGATACAATAGAAAAACTAGAAAATATTGATTTAATAAATGCAATTGAATTAAATACAAATACAATAACATTACTTAATAAAGATATTAAAGAAGTTGCAAAATTAAATAATGCCAATATTTATCAAGGTAGTAATTATATACGATTATATTCTAATAAAGAACAAAAATATTTTAACTCAAATGGAGAAGAAGAAAGTAACAAAGAAATTTTATCACAAAATAAAATATTTTCAGATGTAAAAGATGGAAAATGGGGATTTGTGGACTCCAATGGAAATGTTATTGTAGACTATATATATGATGATGTAACAGAAACAAATCCATATGGATTTGCTGGTATAAAAAAAGATGGAAAATGGGGCTCAATTAATGAAAATGGGCAAGTGGTAATAGAGCCAATGTATAGTCTAAATAATAATAATGAAATAGATTTTATAGGAGAATATTATAAATATACTTACGGATACAAGAAATTTAATTATACAAATGATAGATAAAAGGCTGGAAAAATCCAGCCTACAATATTATTTTAGGAGGAAAAAATGTTAAAAGAATTTGGAGTAAAAGAAGATATAATAGAATTATCAAAAAAAGTTGAAAAAGAAATAAAACCACAATTTGAACAAATAGAGGAAAATTGTGAGAAAAATAGTTTAAAAGTTTTAAAAGCATTTCAAGATAATAGAATTTCAGAGGTACACTTTGGAAGTACAACTGGATATGGTTATGATGACATAGGAAGAGACACAATAGAAAAAGTATTTGCACAAGTATTAGGTGCTGAAGATGCTTTGGTAAGAAGTCAATTTATTTCTGGCACACATGCACTAACCGTTGCTTTATTTGCATTTTTACGCCCAGGAGATACAATGCTTAGTATAAATGGAAAACCCTACGATACCTTAGATGAAGTAATTGGAATTGTAGAAAATAAAAGTTCATTAAAATCATATGGAATAAATTTTGAAAAAATAGAATTAATAGATAACGATTTTAATTATGAGGAAATACAAAAAACATTAAATGATAAAAAAATAAAATTAATAGAAATACAACGTTCAAAAGGATATGCAAATAGAAAAAGCATAAGCATAGAAAAAGTTGAAAAAGTAATAAAAGCAATTAGAGAAGTTGACAAAAATGTAATAATAATGGTAGATAATTGCTATTGCGAATTTGTGGGAGAAAAAGAACCAACAGAAGTTGGAGCAGATGTAATGGTAGGTTCACTAATAAAGAATTTAGGAGGTGGACTTGCTCCAAATGGTGCATATATTGCAGGAAAGAAAGAACTTGTAAATTTAGCAGCAGAAAGATTAACAGCACCAGGAGAGGGAAGAGAAGTAGGACCAACTTTAGGAATAAATAAAAGTATTTTACAAGGACTATTTTTTGCACCAAGTGTTGTAGCAAGTAGCTTGAAAACAGCTGTATTTGCAAGTAAAATGTTAGAAGAATTAGGATATAAAACAGAACCAAGATTTAACGAAAAAAGAGCAGATATAGTACAAACAATAGAGTTTGGAAATGCACAAGATTTAATAAAATATTGTCAAGGAATACAAATGGGATCTCCAGTAGATTCAAATTCTGTACCAGAACCATGGGATATGCCAGGATACACAGATAAAGTAATAATGGCAGCAGGATGTTTTACACAAGGATCTTCAATAGAACTTTCTTGCGATGGACCAATACGTGAGCCATACCTTGCTTTTCAACAAGGTGCGCTTACATATGAATATGGTAAATTAGGAGTATTAAAAGCAATTTCATATATGAAAGAGGAAAAATAATGGATGTAATTGTAATAGGTGGTGGACCAGCGGGCATGATGTCTGCTATAACAGCAGCAAAAGAAAATAATAATGTAATTATATTAGAAAAAATGAATTCATGTGGACGAAAATTATTAATTACAGGGAAAGGAAGATGTAATATTACATCTTCTTTAAGCATGGATGATTTTATAAAAAATACACCAGGAAATGGAAAATTTTTATATAGTTGTTTTCAAAATTTTACAAATGAAGATATTATACAAATGCTTAAAAACAATGGTGTAAAAACAAAAGAAGAAAGAGGAAATAGAATATTTCCGGTTTCAGATAAATCTTTAGATGTATTAAATGCTTTTGAGAAAGAAATGGAAAAAAATAATGTAAAAGTAATAACAAAAGCAAATGTAAAAAAAATAAATATTGAAAATGAAAAAGTTACAGGAGTAACTTTTGAAAAAGATGGACTAAATAAAACTTTTAAAGCAGATAAAGTTATTCTAGCAACAGGTGGAAAAAGCTATTCAGCAACAGGCTCAACAGGAGATGGATATAAAATTGCGGAAGATTTAGGACATAACATTGTTAGAATAAGGCCATCACTTGTACCATTGCAAACAAATGGAAGAAATTTAAAAATTTGTAAACAGATGCAAGGCTTATCTTTAAGAAATATAAAAATGAAACTAATAGATAGCTCTAAAAATAAAACTATATATGAAGACTTTGGAGAACTTCTATTTACGCATTTTGGTGTTTCAGGTCCAACAATATTAAGTAGTTCAGCACATTTATTAAGATATAAAAATGTAGATGAATTGTTGAATAATGGAACAATAAAATTAATTATAGATTTAAAGCCAGCATTAGATGAAGAAAAGCTTAATTTAAGAATATTAAGAGATTTTGAAAAAGAAAAAAATAAATCTTTTAAAAATAGCCTAAACGACTTATTGCCTAAAAAGTTGATAGATACTGTAATTGAACTTTCAGAAATAGATGAAAACAAAAAGGTAAATGAAATAACAAAAAAAGAAAGAATGAAACTAATACAAATATTAAAACACTTTGAAATAACAATATCAGGATTTAGACCTATAGAAGAAGCAATAATAACCTCTGGAGGAATAAGCACAAAAGAAATAAATCCAAAAACAATGGAATCTAAAATAATACAAGGATTATATTTTGCAGGAGAAATAATAGATGTAGATGCATATACAGGAGGATTTAATTTACAAATAGCATATTCTACAGGTTATACTGCAGGAAAGAACAATTAAAAATAATGTCAAACGATGTAGGGGTCGGCGCCCTCGACGACCCGAAATAAAGGAGCAAAATGTGAAAATAATTGAAAAAAATTTAGAAACATATATAATTGAAAAAAAATCAAAATTTATATCAAATATAATTTATGTAAGTTCTACGCAAGAAGCAGAAGAAAAACTAAAACAAATAAAAAAGAAATATTACGATGCCAAACACAATTGTTATGCATATAGAATAATGGAAGGCGAGAATATACTAGAAAGAAGTAGCGATGATGGCGAACCAAGTGGGACAGCAGGAATGCCAATTTTAGATATTTTAAGAGGAAAAAACATAGGAAATGTGCTAGTTGTAGTTACACGATATTTTGGAGGAATTCTTTTAGGTACAGGTGGACTAGTAAGAAGTTATTCAGAAGCAACTAATAAAGCTATTTTAGAAAATAATTTATTAGAAATGGAAATAGGCTATGAAATGGAAATTACATTAGATTATAAAAACTTTGAAATTTTTAAGTATTACTGCGAAAAAACAGGTATTTCGATAATTGGAAAAGAATATGGAGAAAACATAAAAATTATAGCAGAAGTAGATGAAAATTCGAAACAAGAAATATGTGAAAACAGCGAAAAATCAAGGTTTAAAGTTATAGAAAGTCGAATTGTGTCGAAAAGACTAATACGAAAAAATCGTTGATATTTTGCACAAAACGAGGAAAATTGGAAAAAATTTCAAAAAACTACTTGTATTTTGTATGATAAGAAGCTATAATTTTCACTGTAATAAATAATAAAGTGAGAGGAGATTTTACGATGAAAGATAAAATCACAGTGTTAATTGCAGATGATAATACAGAATTTGCAAACACATTATCAAGATACTTAGAGGAAGAAGACGATATGAGTGTAATAGGAATTGCAAGAGATGGAGACGAAGCATTTAAAATGGTACAAGGAACTCATCCAGACATCTGTTTATTAGATGTAATTATGCCTCATGTAGATGGATTAGGAGTATTAGAAAAAATAAACGAAGCAAATATGGTAAAAAGACCTATGTGTATAATGCTTTCAGCAGTTGGCCAAGATAAAATAACACAAAAAGCAACATTACTTGGAGCAGAATACTATGTAGTAAAACCATTTGATATAAAATTATTAATAAAAAGAATAAAAGAAATAAAATTATACAATCCAGAGCAAGTAACTAATAATAATTTACTAGAAAGAACAGCCAAACCAAAATACATAGAAATATCAAAGAAGCAAAATAATTCAGAAACAAATTTAGAGGCATTAGTAACTAACTTAATTCATGAAATTGGTGTACCAGCACATATAAAAGGATATCAATATTTAAGAGAAGCAATAATGATGGTAGTAGAAGACATAGACGTAATAAATCAAATAACAAAATGTTTATATCCTCAAATAGCACAAAAATTCAAAACAACACCAAGCAGAGTAGAAAGAGCAATACGTCATGCAATAGAAGTAGCATGGGGAAGAGGACAACAAGAAACAGTAGAAAATATCTTCGGATATACAGTATCAGCATCAAAAGGAAAGCCAACGAATTCAGAATTTATTGCAATGATAGCTGATAAATTACGCTTAGAATTAAAAAGTGCATAAAAATAATAAAAAAAAGGTAGATTCAAAAATCTACCTTTTTTTATATTATAGGAAATTTCTATTTTGGATGTATAGGAAAGGCATCTTAGGTTGACTTGAATGACTTCTTCTATAAAATATTATTATTCTTCTAAATTTTCTAAACCATATTCAATAATTTGATTTATAACACTATTAAAACTTAAATTATTTTTTTCAGCAAGTTCATTAATTTTATCAAAAGTTTTTCCATTTATTCTAATTATGAATGGGCAAGTGAAGAAGATTATTATTATGAGTTAAAAAATTTATCTGATAACATTAATCCTACAAGAAATGAAATAAAAATAACAAGTGTTAAATTTGAAAAATAGTAACTTGCAATTATTAATAAAATAATGTATAACAAAAACATATTTTTAAAAAAATTTATATATTAAGAAAAAGGTAGTAAATTATAATTACTACCTTTTTGGAGTATAGTTCATGTGTGCGGGGCGCCGAATCCATCGTTAAAGTACAAAAAAAGCATAGCTTTTGCTATGCTTTTCATGGTGGGCAGGGATGGATTCGAACCATCGTACTCAAATGAGAACAGATTTACAGTCTGCCGCCTTTAGCCACTCGGCCACCTACCCAAATATTAAAATAAAAAAAGTGGTGCTCCCTCAAGGATTTGAACCTTGGACCCACCGGTTATGAGCCGGTTGCTCTGACCAACTGAGCTAAGGGAGCATTTCCTTCAACGAAAATTAGTATACTAGATTTTTTATATTCTGTCAATAGAAATAATAAAATTTTTTCTATTTCTCTAAAAAATGTTGTAAATTTTATTATATTATGGTATAAAATTAAAGAAAGAAATAAAAATACATAAGATTTTAGCAATTACTAAGGAGGATTTTATATGAAAGAAAAAAAATCTCAATATTCTATTTGGGCACCAATAATTAGAAAAAAATTAAAGGAACAGGAAGAAAAAAAAGGAGAAAAATTAACAAAGGAAGAAAAAAATAAAACTATAAAAAAAGAAAAAAGAAAATGTCGTAGAAGAGCAGGAGTTGTTGCTGTTGTTGCTGCATTAGGATTTACTGCTGGATATAGTAATGTAAAACTATTGCCAGAAGGAAAAGATAATAAAACTGCAATAGAAGAAACAGCAAAAACAGAAAGAGAAAACTTTTTAGAGAATAATAAAGTAGCTGAAACTCCTAAGGTTAAAAATAATGAGAAAGAAGATATTCAAGAACTATTAAATGAATATGGAGTAAAAAAAGAGGATATTAGTTATATAAAATCTAAACCAGATTTTATATATGTGGATAATAATGGAAATTATGTATTCGATTACAGACAGAAAACAGATGCACCAAAGTTTATAACACAGGATAAAGAAAATAGTATTGGAAATGTATATAGTTTTATTAACAAAAAAGATAATAAAATAATTGCATCTATTGGAGAAATAAATTATAAAATTGTTAATATAGATACTAATCAGGTAACAAATAGAGAAACTGGAAAAGAATATTTTAAATCGGAAAAATATGTAAATTTAAATAAAAATAAAGATGGAAAAGAAAGAACTCAAGAAGAATTAGAAAAAATTTACAGTAGTGTAGAAAAAGAATATCAACATGCAAAAGAGCAAAAAGAAATTGAAGAAAGATAATAAATATAATAAAATCTCTTTCTATATTTATATAGGAGGAGTTTTTTCTATAAATAAAAATATAATAGAAATTCAAGATATTATAATATTTTGACAATATAATTATACATGTATATAATATTTCTGTAAAAAATAAAAATGGAGAAATAAAATGCTAGAAGGTTTGAAGAGCTGTGAACTTTGTCCACACAGATGTAAGGTAAATAGATTAGAAGGAAAAATTGGTAGATGTAAAGCTGGAAAAAATGTAAAAATAGCATTAGCATCAGTTCATGAGTTTGAAGAACCATGTATAAGTGGTAAAAATGGTTCTGGAACAATATTTTTTTCTAACTGTAATTTATCTTGTAAGTTTTGTCAAAACTATGAAATAAGTGACGAAGGTTATGGAAAAGAAATAACAATAGAAGAACTTGCAAATATATTTATAAAACAACAAGAAAAAGGTGTAAATAATATTAATTTAGTTACTCCAACAATGTATGTTTATCATATAATAGAAGCAATAAAAATTGCTAAAGAAAAAGGCTTGAAAATACCTATAATATATAATACAAATGGTTATGAAAATGTTGAAACAATAAAAATGTTAAAAGGTTATATAGATGTATATTTACCAGATTTTAAATATTATAATAATGAAATAGCAAAAAAATATTCTGGAATAGAAAACTACTATGAAATTACATCAAAAGCAATAAAAGAAATGATAAGCCAAGTTGGAAATACTATATTGGATGAAAATGGAATAATACAAAAAGGTGTAATTATAAGACATTTAATATTGCCAAACTATACGCAAAATACAAAAAATGTGTTAAAGTATATCAAGGAAAATATAGGGAAAGATACATATGTTAGTGTTATGGCACAATATTTTCCAACATATAAAGCAAAACAAGATGAAAAGCTAAATAGAAAAATAAATATAAAAGAATATAAAGAAATAGAAAAACATATATATATGTTAGGGCTAAATAATGGCTATATGCAAGATTTGGGCAAGCACGAAGAAGAATATGTGCCAAACTTTAAGGAGGAAAAATATGAAAGTACAATATAAAGATAAAGAAATTGAAATTGAAAAACCAGAAAGAGTAATCGATGTTTTGAAAGAAGAATGTACAAGCAATACAATAGCATGTATATGTAATAATGAAATAAAATCATTAAATCATGAAATAAAAAAGGATTCTAAAATAGAGCTTTTAGATATATCAAATGCAGATGGAATGAGAATTTATATAAGAGGTCTTTTATATGTAATGTCAAAAGCGTTTGAAGAATTATATCCAAAAGCCGAAGTAGGTGTTGAATATCAACTTAGCAATTCTATGTTTTGTACTATTAAAAATATGGAAATAACAGATGAAATATTAGAAGAAGTTCATAAAAAAATGCAAGAAATAGTAGATAAAAATATTCCTATTATAAAAAAACAATTTACAAAACAAGAAGCGGAAGAAATTTATAAAAATGTAGATACAGTAAAAGGAAGACTTCAGTTAGAAAATAAAAGTAAGAAAAAATTCTCATTATATTATTGTGAAGATTATTTTAATTACTTTTATGGAGTAATGCCAATTTCAACAGGCTATATGAGAATTTTTGAAATACAAAAATATAGCAATGGATTTTTAATAAGATATCCAAGTAAAAAAGATATAACAAAAGTGCCTGATTTTATAGATAACCAAAAATTATTACAAGCACTAGCAGATTATGAAAAAATACATAAAGTATTAAATATAGAAACATTAACAAAATTAAATAGAGCAATAAGAGATGGAAAGGCTAAAGATATAGTAATGTTAGATGAGGCATTACATGAAAAGAAAATATCGAGAATAGCAGATAGCATTGCAGAGAAAAAAGATGTAAAAATGGTATTAATTGCAGGACCATCATCATCAGGAAAAACAACATTTGCACAAAGATTAGGACTTCAATTACAATTAAATGGATTAAAACCAGTAACTATATCTGTTGATAACTACTTTGTTGAAAGAGAACAAACACCAGTAGATAGCGACGGAAAATATGATTTTGAGGCAATAGAAGCGGTAGATATGAAACTATTAAATGAACACATAGAACGTTTATTAAATGGTGAAGAAGTGGAAATGCCAACATTTAATTTTACAACCGGAAGTAAAGAATATAAAGGAAATAAGATTAAATTAGGAAAAGATGATATTATAGTAATGGAAGGAATACACTGCTTGAATGATAGATTAACAGCACAAATTCCTAGAAATAAAAAGTTCAAAGTATATATAAGTGCATTAACAGTACTTAATATAGATGAATTTAATAGAATATCAACAACAGATTCAAGATTAATAAGAAGAATAGTTAGAGATTCAAACTTTAGAAGCTATTCTGCAATTCACACACTAAAAATGTGGGATTCTGTAAACAGAGGAGAACTAAAAAATATATTCCCATTTCAAGAGGAAGCAGATGCAATGTTTAATACATCTTTAATATATGAAATATGTGTACTAAAAAAATATGCACTTCCACAATTAGAAGCCATAGATAATAGAAGCATAGAATTTTCAGAAGCAAAAAGAATACGAGAATTTTTAAAATATTTTGAAGATATATCAGATGACTTAGTACCTACAAATTCTTTACTTAGAGAATTTATAGGTGGCGGAGATTTTAAATATTAGGAGAGAAAAATGCAAAGAAAATTTACAGAAATAGACGAAAAATTTATATGTGAAAATTGTGGTAAAAAAGTAACAAAATTAGGATATTCTTGTAGAAACCACTGCCCATATTGTTTGCACTCCAAACATGTAGATATAAATCCAGGAGATAGACAAGAAGAATGCCATGGAGATTTAGAACCGGTTGGAATTGATATAGATAGCAAAAAAGGATATGTAATAGTATTTAAGTGCAAAAAGTGCGGAAAAATAAGAAGAAATAAAGCGGCAAAAGATGATAATATGGACTTAATAATTAAACTAAGTGCAAAACAATATTAAAAGGGAGTTTTTATAATGAAAAGAAAAGGGAAAAAATTAAATGTTTTTAAAGTAATTATAGCTATATTAATTATAGCTATAATTTGTGGTGTTTTTATAAAAGTAAATCATAAAAAAGAGGAAAATGTTGAAACTTCATCTAAAACTAAAGTAGAAGATACAGAAGCACCAAAAATTAATTTAAATGGTAATAGTGAAGAAATTATAATATACGGAGAAGATTATGAAGAAAAAGGTGCAAGTGCTACGGATAATGTGGATGGAGACATTACTGATAAAATAGAAATTGATGGAAATGTAGATGTAAACAAAGTAGGAAATTACGAAATAAAATATAGTGTAAAAGATGAAGCGGGAAATAATTCAGAAATTACAAGAAATGTAAAAGTATGTAATAAATTAAGTTCAAACGGCTTACCTATTTTAATGTATCATTTCTTTTATGATAAAAACACAGGAAAAGGCAAAGATAATAATTGGATAGAAATATCAGATTTTGAAAAACAAATAAAATACCTATCTGAAAATGATTATTATTTTCCTTCTTGGGAAGAAGTTGAAGATTATATAGATGAAAAAACTGAACTTCCAGAAAAAAGTATTGTAATAACTGCAGATGATGCAGACCCATCATTCTTTGAACTTGCAGTACCAGTTTTGAATAGATACAATATAAATGCTACAAGTTTTGTAATAACAGGATGGTATGGATATAGATATAATGAAGAAAGAAAAAATGTAGTATATGAATCTCATTCAGATGATATGCATGAGGCGGGTGCAAATGGAAAAGGTCGTATGTTAAATTGGAGTTATAAGGATGTGTTAAATGATTTGAAAAAATCAAGTCAAATTTTAGGGGGAGCAGATATATATTGCTATCCATTTGGACAATATAATGATGAAAATATAAAAGCAGTAAAAGAAGCAGGATACAAATTAGCAGTTACAACACAAGAAGGAAGAATAAAAAAAGGAGTAAAAAGATACGAATTACCACGTGTACGTATTTCAAGAAATACAAGTTTAGAAAGCTTTAAGGAAAAGGTAAAATAGATTTTTTTAAAAATGAATTTGAAATTTCATAAATGTAGTGGCGGTCATTGACCGCCATAAAATAATTGTAAAAGGCATAATAAAAAATAAAGTTATATCTTGTAAAAAAAATCTTCTTAGTGTAAAATAATTAAAATTATAGTGGTCGATGTCTCTGTCGATATATATTTTAGGAGGAATAGAATTGAGAATTTTAGAAGAAAAAGATAAAGAATTATATAAAAAATTTTTGGAAGGACATGAAAGATGTAATTTTCAACAATCTTTAGAGTGGGGAAAAGTTAAA
Organism: uncultured Clostridia bacterium; assembly: GCA_934155165.1. Taxonomy (GTDB): domain Bacteria; phylum Bacillota; class Clostridia; order TANB77; family CAG-508; genus Merdicola. The sequence goes on from CAKPGS010000015.1 coordinate 13,735, forward strand.
TCTTTTTGGAAAAATGAAGTAGTTTTAGCAGAAGATAGTAATGGAAATATTATAGGCTCTATAAGCGTTTTAATACGTAAAATTCCTATTTTTGGTTATTTAATGTATTCATCTCGTGGACCTGTATGTGATATTCATAATGTAGAAGTTTTAACTCAACTTACAGAAGGAATAAAACTATTAGCCAAAAAATATAAAGCTATGGTTATAAAAATAGAACCAGACATAAAAAGCGATGATAAAGAATTTAGAAACATAGTTGAAACTTTAGGATATAAAGTTAAAGACGATGCAAAAGACTTTAGCGAAGAAATACAACCACGTTATGTTTTTAGATTAGATATGAGAGGAAAAACAGAAGACGAAATATTTGCTGGATTTCATTCAAAAACAAGATATAATGTACGTTTAGCAACTAGAAAAGGCGTTACTGTAAAAGATGGAACAAGAGAAGATTTAAAAGATTTTCATAAAATAATGATAGAAACAGGAGCAAGAGATGGATTTATAATACGTCCATTAGAATACTTTGAAAAAATGTATGACGAACTTGGACCAGAACATATGAAAGTACTAATGGCATATTATGAAGGAAAACCAATTTCAGGAGTAATACCAATAATGTACGGAAATAAAACTTGGTACTTATATGGAGCAAGTAGTAATGAATATAGAAATGTTATGCCAAATTATTTGCTATATTGGGAAATGATAAAGATTTCAATAGCACGTGGAGACGATATGTTTGATTTACGTGGAGTACCTGGAATTGCAGATAATAGCAATGGGTTATATAGATTTAAAAAGGGATTTGGAGCAGAATATACAGAATTTATAGGAGAGTTATATATACCGTTCAAACCATTAACTTATAAGCTATATAAAATAGCAGAAAAAATATTTAGAAAAGTAAGATATATAAAAAGACTTGCAAAAGCAAGAAAATAAAAACAAAAGAGGAGAAAAGAAAATGAACAAAGTAACTGAAAACGCTGGTACTGTAAGAGAGAGAGAGAGAGAGAGAGAGAGAGAGCTATACTTTAAAGAAGGTGTGGAAAGCGGTGTACATAGTCCAACATCCAATAATGCAATAACCCTAATTGCTCTAATAGTAACTGTAATAATCTTATTAATTCTTGCTGGTATAACTTTAAACATGGTAATAGGAGAAAATGGTTTATTTGGAAAGGCAAATATTGCTAAGGAAGAAACTAATAAAAGTACTGCAACAGAAAAAGTAAAATTAAAAATACTAGAATATAAGTCCGAAGCTGCAAGTAAACAAGAAGATGAAACATTAAAAGGATTTAAAGAATTTTATAGCCAGGATTCAGAAATTGAATATGTTAATTTATGTGTAGGAGACAATGGAAAGCTTGTAGATGCAAATGAAAATACTCCAACTAGGGCTAAAGTAAAATTGAAAGAATATAGTTATGAGTTTGTAATAGACGATAAATTAAAGATAATAAGTATAGATGGAAAATCAAATGCTACTGAAGATTCGAATGATGATGGAAAACTTGAAATAAGTGATAATATAAAAAAATTATTTGAATCAGCAAATTATAATTTGAATTTAGAAGAAGTTATGCAAAATGAAGAAATTATGAATGAATTATTACAAAACGAGGATGTTATAAATTATATAATTAGTAATGATAAAATATATAATTTAGCTTTAAATAATTCGAAAATTTCAGGAATACTTTCTTCAAATCCAACTTTACTTGAAAGAATGAAAAATGATAGCAAATGGAAGGCAGTACCTACGCTAAATTTAAATAATCAATATATTACAGATATAAAAGCATCTTATACATGGAGTAATTATGAAGCTAAATATGCATTTGATGAAAAGTGGGATAATATAAATGAAGTATGGAGTACATATTCATCTAGTAATGGTGGAATTGGAGAATATTTAATATGTGAATTTTCTGAAAAAGTTGCTATATCACAAATAAAAATAAAGCCCGGAACAATAAATTCAGAATATGTAAAGGGATTTTCAATATATGGCTCTAATGATGGTGAAAATTATAGTAAAATATATACAGGGGAACATGGAAATAATAATGAGTTTGAAACATATAATGTATATTCAAAACAGTACTTTAAGTATTTAAAATTTGAAATAAACTCAAAATATAATAGCAATGTATCAATTCAAGAAATATTATATGTAGGAAAAGTTTACTCTAATAGTCAAGAAGAAAAAGAGAATGTTGGAAACGAATATAGTACTGTAAATGAATTATTTAAAATATCTAACTATAAAATTTCTTTAGAAAAAATTTTAAGTAATAAACAAATAGTCTATAATTTAATTGATAACGAAAGTGGAAGAAATTATATTATTGGCAATGATGAAATTTATGAAATTGAAAAGAAAATAGGAGTTGATTTATTAGTAGAAAATACTGAAATGTATAAAATGATGATAAATAATGATAAATGGAAACAAATTATGATAGTTAAAGAGTTAAATTCATATATAAAAGAAGTAAAGGCTTCATATACATATAGTAACTACTATCCTAAATATGCATTTGATGGAAAATGGGACAATAATAATTTGTGTTGGAGTACATATTCATCTGATAAAGGCGGAATAGGTGAATATATTATATGTGAATTTAATAAAAATATATGTTTAAGAAATTTAAAAATAAAACCAGGGACAATAAATTCAGAATATGTAAAAGAATTTACGATATATGGATCAAATGACGGGGAAAACTATACTAAAGTATATACAGGAGAACACGAAAATAATGATGAATTTCAAGAGTATGCAATAAAGAATACAAATTTATATAGATATTTAAAACTTGAAATCAATTCTAAATATAATTATAATGTTTCATTTCAAGAAATAATATATGAGGGATATTAATAAACAAAACCGCAAATATTTGCGGTTTTTGTCTTGTAAAAAAATAAAGAATAGTGTAAAATATGAATGAAAATTGTGATATAATCCAAAATAATAAATTAATCTAAAATTTCATGAATGTAGCGGCGGTCATTGACCGCCATAGAAAATAATAAAAGGCGACCAATGGTCGCCACTACATACACGAAGAATTTGATCTTAATTATTATTTTGTCTTTAAATAAATTTAATTAATTATTACAAGAAAATATAAAAATTAAAATGTAGGGGCGGATGCCTTAAGTCCGCCCGAAAAAATCAAAATAAGGAGATAAAATTGAAAGAGTTAGTAATAAACAAAGAAGATTTAAAACATAATGTTAGGCAAATAAAAAAATATGCAAATGATAGTAAAGTAATTGCAGTTGTTAAGTCTAACGGTTATGGTTTAGATTTAGTAAAATTAACGAAATTTTTAATTGATAATCGGAATAGAAATATTTGCAGTTGCAACAATTGAAGAAGCTTTAGAACTTAGAAAAAATGGAATAAAAGAAGAAATTTTATTATTATCTTCAACATGTTTAAAAGAAGAAGTACAAAGTTTAATTGAAAATAATATAACATTAACAATAGGTTCAGTAGAATCTGCTAAAATTGCAAATGAAATAGCAAGTGAAAAAAACAAAAAAATAAAAGCACATTTAAAAATAGATACAGGCTTTGGACGATATGGCTTTGTTTATACAGAAAAAGATGACATATTAAAAACAATAAAACAAAATTCAAATATTGAATTTGAAGGTATTTTTACACATTTTTCAATAGCTTTTTATGATGATAAAATAACAAAAGAACAATTTAAAAAATTTATGAATGTTGTAAAATTTTTAGAAGAAAATAATATTAAATTCAAATTAAAACATGCATGTAATTCATCTGCATTTGTAAAATTTCCAGAAATGCATTTAGATGCGGTAAGAGTAGGATCAGCATTTGTGGGCAGACTATCTGTAGAAAATAAAATTGGAGTAAAGAAAATAGGAACATTAGAAAGTAAAGTTGCAGAAGTAAGAACATTGCCAGCTAATTTTAATATTGGATATTCAAATATTTATTTAACAAAAAAAGAAACAAAAGTGGCAATAATTCCTGTTGGGCATTCAGATGGTTTTAATGTAAGTTCAAGACAAGACATGTTTAGAAAAGTTGATAAATTACGTTATATATTAAACGATATAAAAGGATTTTTCAAAAAGCAATATTTAAAAGTAAATATAAATAATAAAAACTATAAATTAGCAGGAAGACTTGGAATGTACCATTCAACAGTTATAGTAGACGATAATGTTAAAGTTGGAGATAAAGCAATTTATGAAGTAAACCCTATTTATATAGATCCACGCATAAGAAGGGAGTATAAATAATGGAAGAAAAAGTTGAAGAAAAAATATCTTTCTGGAAAAGAATTTTAATAAGTATAAAAGACTTTGAAAAATATAAAATATTTGCAGTAGAAAAACTTTCTAAGTCATTTAAATATTTTTTTCAATTTGCTTTGTTTTTTGTATTAATCATTACATTAAGTTTTAGCGTGAAATATGGAATGATAATAAACAAAACTACAAACTATATAAAAAATGATTTACCAGAGTTTAACTATAAAGAAGGAAATTTGAAATTTGAAGATAATAAAGAAATAGAGTTACAAAGTAATGATGATACAAAAGATATTTCATATAAAATAATAATAGATACACAAACAGAAAATGAAGAAGAAATAAATAGTTATAAAGAAAAAATAGGACTATATAATTATGGAATACTATTTTTAAAAGACAAAGTTATATTTAGAAGTTCACTTCTGCAGGGAGATGTAGAAAAAACTTATTCAGATATACAAAATAGCTATGGAATATCAGAAGAATTTACAAAAACAGACTTAGTAAATAAACTACAAGATAATAAAATATATATGTTATATGCTGAAATGTTTGTAGTAATGTATGTTTACTTATATATAACATATTCAATTTCAATATTAACAGATGCATTAATACTAGCATTATTAGGAGTAATAACGGCAAGAATAGTAAGAGTAAAGCTAAAATATTCAGCATCATATGCAATGGCAATACATGCTTTAACATTGCCAATAATACTTAATGTAGCTTATATAATAATAAATACTTATACAGGATTCTATATAAAATACTTTGAAGTAATGTACACAACAATATCGTATATATGTATGGTTGCGGCAATATTAAGCATTAGGTCAGACCTAATAAAAGAAAGAATAGTAATAGGAAAAATAGAAGAAGTTCAAAAAAATATAAGAAAAGAAAACAAAGAAAATCAAAAAAAAGATGAAAAGCCAGAAGAAAAACAAAAAGAGCCAAAAGAAGAAAGCAAAAAAGAAGATAAAAGCGAAGAAGAAGGAAAAATAGAATTAGAAGACAAAGACAAAAATGATGAAGGCAACCCAGCCACAGGAGAATCTTAGTTTTTTTAAAATTTCTTTACATTAAATAGTTTCAAATATATTGTTTTGAAATGCCGCGTAAGCGACCAAACGAGCAAATTTATTTTGCGAGTGCGATTTGGAGCAATCTTCCATTTTGCAATTAGAGATTGCGACACCAAGGCATAAAAAACAATTATTTGAAACTAGTAAAAGAGAAAAATTAAATTAGAAAGGATGTAATAAATTTGAATAAAAAAGGAAACAAAAAAAACAACTCAAAATGGTATATAGCAGTAATTATAATATTAATCTTAGCAATAATAGCATCAATAGCAATATACTTCTATATGGATAAAAATAAAGATAAAAAACAAGAAAATACTCTAGCCTATACAGATTTAATAAAACAAGTTGAAGCAGGAAATATAGAAAAAATAGAAATGACAGTAGGAAGTACATCTCTAAAAGTAAAAATAAAAAATGAAGATGAAGAAAAAAAAGCAATAGTTCCAAACACACAAACTTTTATGGAATTAATTCAATCAAAAGTACAAGAAGGAAATGAAATTGAATTAATTCAAAATAAGGTAAATCCTTTAGTATCTATATCACAAAACTTATTTTCAATACTTCCAACATTAATAATGATTGCACTAATCATACTTTTATTCCAGATGCAAGGTCTAGGAGATAAAGGAAAAGTATATGATGCAGAAGAAAAAGATACAAGAACAAAATTTGATGATGTAGCAGGTTTAGATGAAGAAAAACATGAATTAGTTGAAATTGTAGACTTCTTAAAAAAACCAGAAGAATTTCATAAAATGGGAGCAAAAGTTCCAAGAGGAGTTTTACTTTGTGGAAAGCCAGGAACAGGAAAAACATTAATAGCAAAGGCAATAGCAGGAGAAGCAAATGTACCATTTATATCAATGAGTGGGTCAGAATTTATAGAAATGTTTGCAGGACTAGGAGCTTCAAGAGTCAGAAAATTATTTGAAAAAGCAAGAAAAATGTCTCCATGTATAATATTTATAGATGAAATAGATGCAATAGGAGCAAGAAGAACAAGCAACAGTGGTGCGGAATCTGAAAATAATCAAACTCTAAATCAATTACTAGTAGAGATGGATGGATTTGAAAGTGAAGAAAATATCATAGTTTTAGCTGCAACAAATAGACCAGAAATGTTAGACCAAGCACTTTTACGTCCAGGAAGATTTGATAGACAAATAATGATAGCAGCCCCGGATCAAAGAGGAAGAGAAGAAATATTAAAAATTCATAGTAAAGATAAAAAATTTGCAGAAGATGTATCTTTAAAAACAATATCAGAAGATACGGCAGGATTTACAGGAGCAGAACTTGCAAATGTCTTAAACGAAGCAGCGATAATAGCTACAATAAACAAACATGAAGCAATAACAAATCAAGACTTAGATGATGCAGTAAAAAAAGTTACAGTAGGACTAGAAAAACATAGCAGAATAATATCAGATAAAGACAAAAAATTAACAGCTTTCCATGAAGCAGGACATGCAATAGTTAGTAGATACCTAGAAACACAAAATGATATAAAAGAAGTATCTATAATTCCAAGAGGTGTTGCAGGTGGATATACAATGTACAAAACAAATGAAGATAAATACTATATTTCAAAAACAGAGATGGAAGAAAAAATGATATCTCTATTAGGAGGAAGAGCAGCAGAAAAAATAGCTTTAGATGATATATCAACAGGTGCAAGTAATGACTTAGAAGTAGCTACAAAAATTGCAAAAGATATGGTAACAGTATATGGAATGAGCGAAAACCTAGGGCCAATATCTTTAAAAACAGATGATCCAAACGAACTATTAATATACGGAGAAAAAATTGAAGACGTAATAGGTGCAGAAGTAAAAATACTAATGGACACAGCATACAACGATGCACAAAAAATACTACTTGCACATATGGACGAGCTAAATGCAGTAGCACAAAAATTATTAGAAAAAGAAGTAATATCAGGAAGAGAATTTTACGAAATAGTAGGTTAAAATAAAGTATTAAAATGATTTTATAAAAAAATTAGAAAAGGTCTTGAAAAAATAACAAAAATATTATATAAAATAAGCATACTATTTTTAATTTATAGTATGTTTATTTTTTCAATTAGTTTATTTCAAAAAATTTATACTCTTAAAAAATCAAAAGCAAAAATTAAATATAATATTAGGAGGTGAAATTATGCAAGTAACATTTGATGTAAAAAAAATACAAATTATAAAAAAGTCAAATGATAAAATAGAAGATAACAAAAAGTATAAAGAAAATATAATTAAACATTTATTAAAAGCAGAAGATGACATAAAAAATAATAGAACAAGAAATGCAGAAGATGTATTTAAGGAGTGGAAAGAAAAATATGAATTATAAAATAAAAATAACAGATGAGTTTCTAGAAAATGTTGAAGAAATCTGTTATTATATTTCAAATCACTTAAAGGCACCAAAATCAGAAAAACGACTGAGAAGAAAAATTATTTATAATATCCTTCAGTTAAAAGAAAATCCAAAGATGTTTATGAAAATTAAAGAAGTTTTAAATATTAAAACCGAATATAGAAGAATAGTTATAAATAATTATATTATTTTATATACTATTGATGAAAAAAATAAATTTGTTTATGTATCGCATATGTACTATAAAGGCAAAAACTACATAAAAGATTTGCTATAATTCAAAACAATTTGTTTCTTAGTTAAATAATCCAAAATTCCATTATTATTTTTAAAATTAAAAATTAATTCGTAACTACATAATTGTTGTGTTTTAAATCCAAAATTCTTATTAATATCATTTATTCCATACTTACCATCACCTATAATTGGTAGTCCTATATGAGCTAAATGTGCACGTATTTGGTGTGTTTTACCTGTTTCTATATTTACATCTAAAATACAAGTTTTATTATATTTATTTATTTTCAAAACAGTATAATTAGTTATTATTTTTTGATAACCTTTTTTTAAAGTGTCTGAAATATATACCATAGATTTTTTATTATCTTTAAACAAATAACTTTCTAATCTATCTTGCTTTTTTATTGGAATCCCATAACAATATGCAATATAATGCTTTTCAATTTCTTTATTTTTAAATTTATCAAAAAGTATATTTAAAGATTCGTTATTTTTTGCAAACAAAATTAAACCATAAGTATTTCTATCTAATCTATGGCAAGGCATAGCAGTTTTAAATATTTGCTTTTGAACAAAAGCAGTAAGTGAATTTTCTCCTGTAACTTCAATTCCAGAAGGTTTATTTATAACTAAAATATTATTATCTTCGTAAACAATTTCAAGTTTTAACTCTAAAAAATCATCTAAAATATATATTTTTACAATATCATTTTCAAATACATTTTGAATGGAATTAATACGTTTTCCATTTATTTGAATATCTTTTTTTCTTAGAGCTTTATACAAAACACCTTTTGTCAATGCTGGAAAATTACCATATAAAAATTCATCTATTTTTTTATTATTATATTTTTTATTTACTATTAGTTCTTTCATGTTTTTTATTATAATTTATTTTTTTATAGAAATCAATGGAAATGTTTTTAATTTTATTGTATAATATGTGACAGATTTATTTAAAAAAAAGATTATAGAAAAGAGGTATACAAATGAAATATTTAAAAATAGTAGTGGTAGCAATATTTATGATATTAATTTTAGGAGTAGGAAGTAGTGTATTTGCAACAGATACATCTGTAGTTGAAAAATATATTAAAGATAATAAAATAAATGTAAATAATATTACATCAACAGATGTTTTAAACATGTACCAAGATTTAAGCAAAGAATACTCAAATGATGAAATTGCTGATATGATAGATAGTTATTCAGCAGAGCTAGAACAGGGTGGAATTAGTAGTAACACAATTTCAACTGGTACTAAAGTTTTAAGACAAACAGATGCTAGTACTATAAATGAAGTTTTAGAAGATGTAAATATAGATGAAGTAAAGGAAAAATTAGATAATGGAGAATCAGCTGAAGAAATTTTAAAAGATATGCAAGAAAATATGTCAACAACTAAAAAAGCATCTATAGCAGGCAAGATTCTTTTAAGCAATAAAACTGTGAAAAATGTTTTAACAGTTGTTATTATATATGCAATTATAATGATAATTTTAAAAGGTTTAATTTTTGTTAAAGCTAGAAAACATTTTTGGGCAACATTTATTCCTGTTTATAGAGATGGAGTATTATTTAAAATATGTGGATATAGTTATTGGTGGTTAATCTTATTATTAATTCCTGTAATAGGTTGGTTTATGTATGGAATTTTAAAACTTATAATGAACTTCGAACTTGCAAAATCATTTGAAAAAGGATTTTTCTTTGGACTTGGAATTTGGCTATTAAAACCAATATTTGAATTAATTTTAATATTTAATAAAAAAATTCAATATGTAGAAATAGAAGAATAAATCTAAAAAATAGAGGTGAAAAAATGCGAATTTTAACTGTTGGAGATATAGTTGGAGAAAATGGAGTAAAAAAGGCTATATCAGAATTAAGAAAAATTAAACAAGAGAAAAACATAGATTTTATAATAGTAAATGGAGAAAATTCAGCAGGTGGTATGGGAATTACTAGAAAGATATACGATAAATTAATAGAAGCTGGAGCAGATGTTATAACAATGGGAAACCATACTTGGGGGAAAAAAGATATATTTACATTTATAAATGAAGAAAAAAATATAATTCGACCAGCAAACTATTCAAGAGGAAATCCAGGTAAGGGATATAACATTTTTGAATGTAAAAATAAAAAAATTGCAGTTATAAATTTAATAGGAAGAACATCTATGGGGGTTCTTTCAGAAAATCCATTTACAGTTGCAAACGACATAATAGAGAAAATAAAAAATAACGTAGATATAATTGTTGTAGATTTTCATGCAGAAGCTACAGCAGAAAAAATAGCCTTAGGTTATTATTTAGATGGAAAAGCAAATATTATATTTGGAACGCACACTCATGTACAAACAGCAGATGAAAAAGTATTACCAAAGGGAACAGCATATATAACAGATATTGGAATGACAGGTCCAAAATATTCTGTAATAGGAATGGATGTAAAAGCATCTATTAAAAGATTTGAAACATCTTTACCAGAAAGATATAAATTAGCAGAAGGAAATTGTATTTTTAATAGTATAATTTTTGAAATAAATGACGAAAATGGTAAAATAGAAAAGATTGAAAGATATAACAAAATATAACTGTCGAATAATGTAATATAGCGCGATGCAAAATGGTAAAAATTACCAGTATATTATTTACAATTTTTTCCAAATGTATTATAAATATATCTGTCGCAAGTACAAATATATTTTAATAATAGGAGGAAAAAATGGAAACTTTAAAAATTTCATCAAAATCTAATCCAAATTCTATCGCAGGAGCAATAGCTGGATTAGTAAAAGAAAGTAGTAGAGCAGAGATGCAAGCAATCGGTGCAGGAGCACTAAACCAAGCAGTTAAGGCAGTAGCAATAGCAAGAGGATTTGTAGCGCCAACAGGAGTTGATTTGGTATGTATACCAGCATTTGCGGAGGTTCAAGTCGAGGGGGAAGACAGAACCGGAATGAAACTGATTGTGGAATCTAGAAAATAATTAATATAAATTTATGGGGAGCAAAAAATGCTCTCTTTTTTTATACAAATATTATTGTTTTGCTATAAATTATGTCAGACATTGTAGGGGTCGGCGGTCTAAGGCGACCCGAAATAATAAAAATAATTTCAATAAATTATTGAAAAAAAAGAACATTTAATATATTATATTTGTTGTAAATCGAGGTGAAAAAATGAAAAATAATTTTATAAAATATTTATTTATTGTTGTTGTTGTTTTACTAATTGTTTTTGCTGTATTTAAAATTAATAAAGACAATGGTAAAAACGAAGAAAAAAATAGTGGTGAAAATAATAAAAAACAAGAAACAACTGTTGCACAAGATTTAAGATTTGCAATAGTAAATTATGACACTATAAATCCAATAATAAGTAAAAATTCTAATGTACAAGATATATCAAGAATTTTATATGAACCATTAATTACATTATCTAAAGATTATAAACCGGAAGCTTGTTTAGCAACAGAGTGGTCAATAAGTGGAGATAATTCTTATATTATAAAACTTAGAGATAATGTAAAATGGCATGATGGTAGTCAGTTTACATCAAAAGATGTTCAATTTACTATCGATATACTAAAAAATACGGATTCAATTTATTCGGCAAATGTTCAACATGTTGTAGAAGTTGAAGTAATAGATGACTATACAATTAAAATAACACTAGATAACAAAAATCCATATTTTGAATATGATTTAACTTTCCCAATATTATCTAAGAACTTTTACTTGGAACAAGATTTCTTAACAACAGAAAAGAATAATGTAACAATGGGAACTGGAATGTATAAAATTTCAAGTAATGAAGGTGGAATAATTACATTAAAGAAAAATCAAAATTGGTGGAATATTAATGAAAAAAATTCAAAGGTTGAAGAAATAAAAGTTAATTTATATGGTTCAATGGGAGATGCTTATAATGCTTTTAAAATGGGAAATTTAGATGTTCTTATAACACAAAATAATGATTTAGAAAAATATGTTGGTACCATAGGATATAATAAAATTGATTTTAAAGGTAGAGAATATGACTTTTTATCAATGAATTGTAATAATGCTTTTCTAAGTGATAAAAATGTTAGAAATGCTATAAATTTCTGCATTGATAGAGAAAATATAATTGCCACAGTTTTTAATGGTAAATATTATAGTATAGAATTCCCTCTAGATTACGGAATGTGGTTATATAATTCTGAAAGTAGTAGTTCAGGATATAATCCTGATCAAGCAAAACAACTACTTATAGATAGTGGATGGACTTATAGCAAAGGAATTTGGCAAAAAAAGGAAAATTATAGAACTCTAAAATTAGCTTTTAATCTAACTGTAAATTCTGACAATGAAGCAAGAATAAAAGTTGCAGAGATAATAAAATCAAACTTATAAGCTATTTGAATTCCGGTAAACATCACAAAAGTATCATCTGCAAATTATAATAATATATTACAAAATAAGAATTATGAATTATTAATAGCAGGGACAAATATAGGGTTAGAGCCAAATTTAAGTACATACCTTGGTGAAAATAATCTAGCTAATTTTAATAATGAAGAATGTAGTGAGATACTACAAGAAATATCTAATATAAATGATAATGAAAAATTAAAAGAAAAATATAAAGAACTATACAACATTTATAAAGAGCAAACACCTTATAAAAGTTTATATATCAATCAAAAAACAATGATATGTAGCACGAACTTAAGAGCAGATATAGTACCAAATAATTATAGTATATTTTATAACATAGAAAATTGGTATAGAGAAATTTAAAAAAATACTTGACAAAAATAAAAATATAAAATACAATACAAACATAAATTTGAAGAAAAAATGTTTGCAAAAGAAAGGAAGATAAAAATGGGAGAAAATAATGAAAGAAAAAAAGCGTTAGAAGTTGCAATGGCACAAATAGAAAAACAATTTGGAAAAGGTTCAGTAATGAAACTTGGAGAATATAAAGCAATGGAAATAGAAGCAATTCCAACAGGAGCATTAGGGTTAGATATAGCATTAGGAATTGGAGGAGTTCCAAGAGGAAGAATAGTAGAAGTATATGGACCAGAATCTTCTGGTAAAACAACACTTGCATTACATATTGTTGCAGAGGCACAAAAAATGGGAGGAGAAGCAGCTTTTATAGATGCAGAACATGCTTTAGATCCAGTATATGCAAAACATTTAGGTGTTAATATAGATGATTTATTAGTATCACAACCAGATACAGGAGAACAAGCACTAGAAATTACAGAAGCATTAGTTAGAAGTGGAGCTTTAGATGTAATAGTAGTTGACTCTGTTGCGGCATTAGTTCCAAAAGCAGAAATAGATGGAGATATGGGAGATTCTCATATGGGACTTCAAGCTCGACTTATGTCACAAGCATTACGTAAATTGGCAGGAGCAATAAACAAATCTAAAACAGTTATAATATTTATAAACCAATTAAGAGAAAAAATTGGAGTTATGTTTGGAAATCCTGAAACAACAACAGGTGGTAGAGCCTTAAAATTTTATGCATCAGTTAGAATGGATATAAGAAAAATTGAAAACATAAAACAAGATGGAGAAGTTGTAGGAAGTAGAGCACGTGTAAAGGTTATAAAAAATAAGGTTGCACCACCATTCAGAGAGGCAGAATTTGATATAGTTTATGGAAAAGGTATTTCAAAAGAAGGAAACATATTAGATATGGCTGTAAATCTAGATATTATTGAAAAGGCAGGATCATGGTTTAGCTATAATGGAGGTAAAATTGGACAAGGTAGAGAAAATGTTAAAAAATATTTAGCAGAAAATCCAGATGTAATGGAAGAAGTAGAGAAAAAGGTTAGAGATAACTTTGCAAAAGCCTTTGAACAAAGTCTTGGAGATAACGAAAAAGATGAAGATGAAAATGTTGCCGAATAATGGGATACGTTTATACTTGAAAAAAGTAAATTAATATGCTACAATAGATAAGCTAAGCAGTTAGAAGATAATAATTAGTTACTAGAACGTAAAAAGCAGAGGACTAGAATATAATTATTATCTATATGCGGGTTCCAATTTGGAACCCGTTTTGTATATTATAGGAAATTTCGTTTTTATAAAATAGGAATTTCATATTTTATGTGTATGGGCAGACACGTCTGTTTGTACTTTATATTTTTAATGAAAAAGGAGAAATTAATGTATTCAGTAGAAGAATTTGATAGAGAAAAAACAAAAATATTAAAATATATAATGTATAAAAAAAGAACAGAAAACGAAATAAGAAATAAATTTAAACTTACTATAGAAGAAAATTTATTGGAAGATGTTATTGACTATTTGAAAGAAACAGGATATATTAATGATTATAATTACATAGAAAGATTTGTAAATGAATGTATGGCGCTAAAAAATCTTTCGATTAAAGAATTAAAATATAAATTATATTCAAAGGGAATTAATAGAAATATATTAGATGAATATATTAAAAATAATTATGAAGAACTAGAAGAATATGAAAGAAAGTCAGCACAAAATATAAAACTAAAAAAACAAAACTCAATGAATGAAGAAGAAATAAAAATCTACCTATTAAAAAAAGGATATAAAGGAGATAATATATAATGCCAAATGTATTAACGCTAGAAACAAATAAATATGCAATAAAAATAGACAATTTCGAAGGACCATTAGATTTATTATGTCATTTAATAGATAAAAACAAAATGAACATATATGATATAAAAATAAGTGAGATAACAGACCAATACATAGACTACTTAAATGAAATGGAAAGATTAAACTTAGAAATAGCAAGTGAATTTTTAGTAATGGCATCAACGCTAATCTTATTAAAATCAAAAAGTTTATTGCCAAAACAAATAGAAGATGAAGAAGAAATAACAGAAGAAGAATTAATAAGAAGAATTATAGAATACAAAAAATATAAAGAAATAATAAAAAAATTCAAAGAACAATATGAAAACAGTGGAGATAGATTATACGGAGTAAGAGAAGAAATACAATTACCAAAACAAAAATTAGAAAGGGAGTATAATAAAGAAATACTTCCAAAATTATATAAGGAATTAATAGAAAGAAATAAGCAAAAGAAAAATCAAAATGCAAAGAATATAGAAAAAATAGCAATATCAGAAAGCTATAGTGTAGGAAGTAAAGTTAAAGAAATGTTTAAAGTATTAATAAAACAAAAAAAATTTATATTTAATAAATTATTTTCAATTAAAGAACATAATAAACAAGAAGTTGTAACAGCATTTTCTGGAATGCTAGAAATGTCAAGAAGAAGCAAAGTTACAACAACTCAGGAAGAAGTATTTGGTGATATTTTAGTAGAAAAAGTAAAAAAATAAAAAAGTTGTCTTTTCCATTGGCAACTTTTTTTTATTGTGATAAAATATTTCAAAAGTAGGAGGAGAAAATATGGCAACAATAAAAGCAATGAACGAAATATTTAAAGATTTTAAATTTAAAGATAGTTTAGAAAATGCAAAAATATTAAATATGAAGTTGTACAAAAGAAAAAATACATTAGTATTAGATTTAGTATCAGAAGAATTTATAAAACTTAAAGAGATTGCTATATTTGAGGCTTTTATTAGTGAAAGATTTAGAATTGAACATACATGGATAAATATGCATTATGGAGAAGCTGTGAAAATTCCAAGTATAGAAGATGATTGGAAAAATATAATGGCATTACTTGCAAGAAAATATCCAATTGCAAGGCAATTACTTGCAAATGCTAATTTAGAAATAGAAGGAAATAAACTAAATGTATATCTATCAATGAAAGGTGCAGATTTTTTAAATGCTAGAGGAATAAATGTTATTTTAGAAAAATTAATAGAAAGTTTGTATATGAAAAAATACAAAGTAATATATATAGAAAGAATTTCTGAAGAAACTTTAAAAATACTAGAACAAAGAAAAAAGCATTTAGAAGTTATGGCATTAGAACAAGTTGCTTCTTCAATAAATATTGAAAAAAATGAAGAAAGTAATATACATAAAAAACAAAATAATAAGCCAAATGATAATAAATCAAAAGAAAAAGAAACAAAACAAACTCAAAAAAGTGATTATGTTCCAGCTCCACCACCACCATCAATGCCAGAAGAAAAAACTCCTTTAATATTGGGAAGAAATATGAATATAAGAGAAGAACTTGTGAAAGTAGAAGATATTGGTGTAGATACTGGAAAGTTAAGTTTAGAAGGAGAAGTAATAAATACAGATTCAAGAGAAC
>CAKPGS010000016.1 GCA_934155165.1 uncultured Clostridia bacterium
GAAGATGTAAAAGATATAACCCAGACAGTAAGAAGTGTAAATGACTTAAATGTGGCAATTAAAGATTTTGAACATTCTGCTTTTGAAATAGAAAAAGAAAATCGTTCATTAAAATATCAATTAAAGCAAAAAGATGATGAAATTGGAAATCTTAAAAGTGAAATATCTACTAAAGATAAGATTATAGTCAGATTGCAAACTGAAAAAGAAAAGATAAAACAAGAATTCCAGAAATTTAAAGACTTTTGGTGTAGTATTATGAGCCATTTTCATAAAAGAATTTGCTATGATAAAGATAATAACTATAAAATTGTTAGTGATGACCTATACAAGAATGGAATATTTGATAACAATGATAATGAAATTGCAAATAACATTGCTAGAAAAGTAACTATACCAAATGAAAACAAGCAAACTAAAAATAAAAAGAAAAATAATGATACCAGATTTTAAAAGGAGGAAAAAATTATGGATAATGAATTACCAAAAATAAAAATTGATGAAAGAACAGGTATTGAATATCATTTAGAGGGGGATTATTATATACCTAATATCATAGCACCTAAACAAGAAAAAATCACCTTAAACAAATATGGAAAAATGAGATTAAAATACTTGAAAGAACACAAAAAAACTGATTATACTATAATGCTTATGAATGGAACTTTGAATACTCACTTGAAAGAAATACAAAAAACGGCACAAAGTAGAGTGGAACAAATAATTGACCAATTGAAAGCAAAAAGCAATTTGACAGAAGATATGAAAAATACTGATATGCTTTATTGGGTTGGTACAATGAACTCTATTAAGGCTCAAGCTGAAGAACTTGTTTTTAATGAATTGATTTGTTGTTAAAATAAAAGATTTAAAAGTAATGATAAATTTAAAATAGAGTATATGTAACATTCGGCTATTATATATACTCTATTATTATCTTTAAGCTAGTCATGGTCAATTAATGTATCGTTATTTTCCTTACTAATATCTCGTTGTTTCATTTTATTAAATGTTGAAAGAATTATTTGTTCTTGGGAAAATCTAATTCCTCTAGCATTTTTATATAAAGGATTTTTTTGTGCTAATTTAAGTGCTTCATTGTTATTGTGAGCTATATTAGGAATAATTGTATGACTTATATTAATTTCATTATTTCTTAATATCGCTACTGTATTTTTAGCTCTTTCAAACATATCTTGTCCTAAACTTTTTCTATAAGATTCTCCTACATCTGTAGGGACGCTTCTATCAAAATAACTCATATCATGCATAGGCGCTAAATTTCCATTTTCATCTGTTCTATCTGAAGATTTTGTTTCACACTCTAAACTTCCAACATAATAATTAAATGTAATCTTTTTGTATTCTTCAATATCGAATTTTTTACCAAATAATTCTTCATAATTTTTTATTCCTAAAGGATAATCTAAATCTAAATTTGGAATAGGAATACTTCCACTTGCTCCACCAATACAAGCTGTATCAATAAGTTCTGGATGAATTAAAGAAAATCTTTGTGCAAAACATCCAGATGAAGAATATCCATTTAAAAATATTTTATCATTCAAATTTACATTATATTGATTTTTCATAATTTCTTTTGCTTTATTTATTGCTTCTACTACATTTAAATCTGGTCTTTCTCCATTTTGAAAGCATTCCGCTGATAATTGTTGATAATATGGAGCACTGGGCGATTCACTTGGTAATATTGGTATTAAAATTGGATTACTTCCTTTTAAAATATCATTTAAGTCTTTTCCTATACTTAATGCTTGTCTTAATAGACTCTGAATATTATTTGTTTCTAAATTATTTGATTCCATTACTAATGTTTGAGTATCTTTTAAAGTTGATGGTGTAATTAATACAAATGGTATTTTAGATTCTAGGTTAATGTGTATATTTTGATTTCCAAGTATCTCTATAAAATTTTTACCACTTTTTGATTTTTCTAATATTTCCTGCAACTTTTCTTGTAACACAATTTGGTTATGAGTATTTCTTACATTATTAATTATTTCTAGCATTAATAATTGAGTTTTTAATTTATTTTTAAAATCGACTCCAAATGCCTTGCTACAAGAGTCAAATTCATTGTTTGCTATGTTTTTCATAAATTCAACTAAACTATCTACTCTCGTCTTTTTGTCTTGTTTCATAAATGCAGATGAATAAATTTGTGCTAATATATACCTTAAATCCAGTTCTTGATTTCCAGTTCTATTATTAAAATATTTAATATTATCTTTTCTTGAAAGGAATGTTGATACTTGTCTATTTCTAACATCTTGTATCAAAGTAGTCCTATTTAATCCATATTTTTGTATATCTTTATCATTTAAGTTTAATAAATATTCGTCTAACATTCTTTCCATGCATTGTGGTGCAATTTCTCCAAAAATCTTTCTTGATTCAGTATCTCCATTTTCTAAATCAAATGTATGAGTAACTTCATGAACAATACTATATAAATCTCTTAAATCGCTTCTTCTAGGGCAATATATTTCACTAAAATTACTAACTTCTGCTTCTCTTGGATTTCCTTTATTATCTAATGATTTTCCGTATTTTTCAAAAATAAATTTAAATTTACTAGACTTACCTTCTATTACTTGAATAGCATTGTTAGATAATTCTGTTCCTAAATTTGAAAAAAATTGCTTTGCTAGTTCAATAGTTTGCATTTCAGATAATCTACTAACTAATGGCATATTATATATACTTTTTTCATTTTCTAATTTTTTACCATAAAAAGCATCTAACCTTGTTATATTAATACCATTATCAATATCTTTTTCAAAATCTCTAACAATGCCACTACTTGTAAAGTCTTGTAATATTGTTTCGAATCGAGATGGTGGAAGAACTTTTTGGCTATTAGTGCTTCTATTAAATATTTTATTTATTAATTTTAAAATATTATCTTTTATTTTAGACATTTAAAACCTCTTTCTAATAAACATCTATATAATAATTATTAGTTCTATTACTTATTTTGACCTATATTTTAATTCTTGAATAGCAATATCTATTAAATTCATTTGCTCTGTTGATACTTCTGGATTAGAGTATTTGCCAGTTTCTCTATTAAAATTATTATAATATTTATTTTCAAACTTCTTTGTTTGTATTCTTAATTTACTTATTGCTCTTAATTGATCTATTTTACAATAAGAAAATCCTTCAAAATCTTTAATTTCTCCAATATCAATAACGACATCAGATTCATTTTTCTTACTTGTTAAAGGAGCAACTAAGACAGTCCCAACATTTGGTCTTGAATATAATACAATAGCAGGATGCGAATGATTTAATTCTTGACCAATATTAACTCCAAAATCTACCCATACTACTTGCTTTCTAGTTACATATGGTACATAGTTTAGTTGTTCATTTTTATTAACTTTATTTAATTTATATATTTGTTCAGCAAACCATTTTTCTAATTCTTGTCGCTGATTATTATTTAATTTATTTAATTCATCATTTATGCTCAAAACGCATGCCTCCTAAAAGTAAAATTCTATATTATAATAGCACATATTTATATATTTTTCTACACGAATTTATATATTTGCAAAACTTTTTATTTTAAGAAAAATTAATGAAAATAAAATTTTTTTAATATTTTGTTGATTTTCTTTTACAAATTGAGTATAATAATATTAGTAGAAGTAATTCTGCTATGAGTTGAAATACACTCAAATTAAGAAGACATTTAGACCTGAAAGACGGTCAAGTTGATTACAAATAACCTTTAGATTAAGTCTAAGGGTTATTTGTTATTATTTAATCGTATCATAATTATGAGCTTTTACCAATGAAAAATAAAAAATTCAACTTATATACAATAATTAAAATTTTTAATTATTGGTGTTGTATTTTATAAAAAAATGATATAATAAAGGAAATTGATTGATATTTGTACAATCGTCAAGAGAGAAAAGTTGTAGATAACTACGACGTCCGCTCCAAATGGTCGATGCAATAGCATCGAAGTTAATAATGAATAGTTAATAGTTAAAAATGAATGATCTTGAAAATAATAGAGAATACCATTTGAAATTATTAACTATTCATTTTTTATCATTAATTATTAATTAAATTTATTTTTTATATTATCAATTATTTTTTAATCAAAATCACTTAAATCTAAAAATTTATTTCGAAGGATGTTTATGAAAGAAAATCAATTATTAACTCAATCTTTAGAATTTGCATCGCAGATAATAAAGCTGCAGAAATATTTAATTTCAGAGAAAAAAGAAACAATAATTTCCAAACAAATTATAAGAAGCTCAACAAGCATAGGAGCAAATATAAATGAAGCTAATTATGCTAGTAGTAAAGCAGATTTTATATCTAAAATGCATATTGCATTAAAAGAATGCGCAGAAACAGAATATTGGATTAGATTACTAGAAAAAGCAGAATATATAAACAAAAATTATTCAGAACAATTATTAAAAAGTTGCTTATCAATAAAAAGAATGTTAATATCATCTTTGAACACTATAAAAAATTCTAAAAATAAAACTTAGTATTTTTAATATTTTCTAATATTTCAAATTTAATACTTAAATCTTTCAATGAAACTACTTGTAAATTTTTACTATGTTCGCTTGTTTTTCCAAGAAAAATGTTTTAATATAATTAGCATAGGAAATGAGATAGTAGATTTGTGTTGCCACTTCAATTTGGATAGTTTTACTATCAGAAAGTGAGGTGGTGTTTATGAGTTTTTTATTATTTTTAATAATAGCCTTAATGATTTCTCATTTTCTATTTATATTATACCCCCTAATCAAATTATTTGTCAATGAAATTTTTATGGTATGCAGTTGATTTTAACATTGTAAAACACCATCTTTCTGTGTTATATTATAAATAAATTTTATATTTAATATAAGAGGAGAAAAAAGAAAATGCAAGAATATTCAGAATTAAAAAAAGAAATAGCAAAAATAAAACTAATGTATGAATTAGACACAACAGGATGCTGCATTAGTTTTATTATTGCAGATGATAAAGAAGTTCAAGAATATATAAAAACATCCTTTTCATCATTTAATACCGAACAAATTTCAGATGAAAAGATAATAAATTACAATTTTTGTGAAGATTTAGAAGATACAAGAGAAAATATAAAAAAATTTCAAAATCTATGTCAAGAAAAAAGAAATTTGGTCATTGCCACAGGTATAGGAGAGTATGCAGAATATTTAGAAAAAAATGGAGAGATCCCAAATAAAGAATCATTTTATTATACAATTTTTAACTTACCCAGAGATAATTTTTACCTAAAAAATAATGTTAGACTTATATTGTTAGTTAATGAATCAGAAATGAAAACATTTAGAAGTGAAGCAGCTGATGATTTTACTTCTTATGCATCAATGATAACAGATGTAAACAAAATATCAAGAGAAGATAATATACAAGATATTGATGAAAGATAAATAAATAGTCTATTGACCATTTTCAATTTCGACACCAAAGTATAAAAAACAATTTATTTAGCATTTGTTACCTAAAATTTATTTTCAGGTGGACTTAAGGCGTCCGCCCCTATTTTCCAAAAAAGAAACTGAGATCTTTTATCTCAGTTTCTTTTTTTATTCTTTATCTTTATTTTTAATTTCTACGCCTTTTCTTACTACATCGTTAAATGCATTTATTCCAATAAATACTGCTGTCATTACTAGTAATACTGTTAAGTTTGATTTTAATAAGTTTGAATCTATACATACTAAAGATTCTTTTAATAATTTTATTGTATAACTCATTGGTAAGAAGTTATATAATTTTTGGAATCCTGCTGGTATTGTTTCTACTGGGAATGTTCCTCCTGTTGCTGCTAGTTGTAATACTAATAGTATTAATGCTGATAGTTTTCCTATATCTCCAAATGTTACTATTAAGAATTCTATAATATTTAAGAATAATATCGCTATTAATATACATGTTCCATAGTATAACCATGCATTTGTTACTTCATAGCCTAATCCTAGTTTTAGTAGAAATCCTAATGCAACACCTTGTGCTATTGCTAACACTCCATACATTAAGGTTCTTAATATTTTCTTTTCTGCATTTTTTCCAAATAGTTTAAATCTGTTATCTTGGTCATAATATAATACAACAAATGCCATTAAAGCTCCTACCCATAATGATAATGATATAAAGTATGGTGCAAATCCTACACCGTAGGCATCTATATTTCCATAGTCTTCTTCTTTAACTTCTACAGGGTTTGCTGTGTATTCATCTAGTCCGTCTAGTTTTGTTAATTGTTCTTTTGTATCTGTTATTCCGTTGTCTACACCTGTTTTTAGTTCGTTTGCTCCACTATTTAATGTATTAATTCCTTCTTTAACTTGTTTTGAACTTGAGCTTAATGTTTGTAAACCTTTAGTTAATGAATTGCTTCCTTCTTTTAATTTTACTCCACCTTGTTGTAATTGTGTTATACCGCTTGATAATTGTTTTAGTCCTGCAACTTTTTCGTTTAAAGTTTGTATTCCACTATTTATTTGTTTTGAGCCACTTGTTAATGTTTTTCCTGCAACTGCAGGATCTTTTGCTGTTCCTTTGTTAGCTGCACTGCTTTGAGCTAATGCACTTGCCTTTGTTATAGCATTTTGTAAGTCTTGGCTTCCATCTACTCCTATTTGAGACTTTTGAGCATAAGTAAGTAAATCTGTTACCATTGATGTTACTTGTTCATTACTGCTATTTACTCCTGCTACATATTGTTGCAATCCACTATCTAATTGACTATATTTTGTAGCAAGTGTATTTACTGAAGATATTAATGTATCTACACTTCCTGTTCCATCTGCTAATTTATTTATTCCTGCATTTAATTCATCTATTCCTGCTTCTAAGCTTTGGCTTCCTGTGTATGCTGAGTCTACACCTTTATCGAATTCGCTATAACTATTTGCTAAGGTTTGTGTTCCATCTGTTAATTTTCCTGCTCCATCGCTTATTTCTTGCATTTTATCTGGAACCTCGTTTAATTTGTCTGTTAAAGTTGCAACTACTTTTTCACTAACTTCTGCTCTAACTTCTTTTTCTATTGTTTTTACTGCTGAATTAATTATTTGAGATGCTAAGTAATTGCTTTTTTTGTTTGGTGAATATGTTATTGTTGTTACTTTTCTATCTGCATTTTCTGCATTATTTAAATTTTCTGTAAAATCTTTTGGTATTGTTATTAATGCATAATATTCTTGATTTGCAAGAGATGTATATGCATCTTCTTCATTTACTTTTTGAAAATCCATTGTATCTTTATCTAATAATTTGTTTTGTAGTTCTTCTCCTAAGTTTTGTCCATTTACACCTTTATCTAAATTAACTACTCCTACTTTAACATTTTGTAAGTTTCCATATGGATCCCAAAATGCTTTTAAATAGAAAAAGCTGTATAATAATGGGATAATTATTACTACTGCAATAATTATTGTTCTTAATACTTTGCTTGATTTTGCTTTTTGAATTTTATCTTTCATTTTACCCTCTCCTATCATTTTGGCAGTGTAATCACGCCTAAATTGTTTATTTGACGTATATAAAATTTTCATTTTTTCGGGTCGTCGGGGACGCCAACCCCTACACCTTATAGATAAAAATAAATATTTTTTTACATGAAAATTCCATTCTTTAAAATTGCGGTTATGTTATCTGCAACTTCTTGTTCATTTAGTGGTTTATTTTCATCACTCCATTCGTACATTAATGCTATATATACTTTATAAATTACAAATGCTGCTATGTCTATATTGCATTTTTTTATTTGTTTGTTTTCTATAGCATTCTTTAGTTTTTCTTTTATGTAGTCAATTACAGTATTATCAAATATTTTCAAACTTTCTTTTGCATGTATGTTATTTATTAATTCAGAGTCTTTAACAACTCTAAGCAAAAATTTATTTTCATTTTTATATTTTGTAAGCTCATATATTGCATAGTGTATTCTTTCAAAATATGGAATATCTTTTTTTTCGTTTTTTTCTATAATTGTTTTCATATTTTCCATTTCATGTGAAAGAATTTGCTTAAATAAATCTTCTTTATCTTTGAAATATGAATATATGGTTTTTTTAGTTACATTTGCTTTTTCTGCTATTTCATTCATACTAACTTTTTTATAACCATACATAGAAAATAACTCTTTTGCTGCTTTTAGTATATCTTCTTTTTTCATCATTTTACTCCATTTTTATTAGTATACCGTTTTGGTATCTTGGTATATTATACGTTTTTTTTATGAAAAAGTCAATATAAATATTGAATTTTTTCAAATTAATAAGGCAGCCAATGGCCGCCTCTACATATTATCTTAATTTACTTGTATAAAATTATATTTTGAATCATCTGTATTTTGTGCTTTTAATACATATCCCTTATATATTTCATTTTTTTCTTCATCTAAATTGTCTTCCAAAATAACATTACATATGAATTCTTGGTTTTTATTATTTTTTATATGTATTTGAAATGATATTTTGGCATTTATATCTGAAATATCTATATTTGCATTTTTTAAAATACTTCCATCAAAAGATACTGAATTTTTCTTTTCTGAAACTGCATATCTTGTTACAATATTTTTGTTTAAATATCCTAAACTTATTGGGTTGCTACAATCTGTATAAAAATTTGCTTCATCATAGTTCATATCATCACTCTCTTGGTTAGTATTTAATATTTTAAAGTCTATTCTAGAGTTGGCACAGTTTTGTAACATTTTAAATTTTCCTTGTAAGTATGGATTTTTATAATTAAAAATTCTTTCTCCATTTTCCGAATTATTTTCTATTTTTATATTATCTATATATAGTTCTTTCACTGTATTTTCATCTGTTATCTCTTGCACTTTTCCTTTATTATCTATTCCTATACTAATATCTGTATATTGTGAAATATCAAGGTCTTGTAAAACTTCGCCTATGCTGTTATCTACAACTCCTGCACTACTATACATTAATATTTTATTTATTTTAAACATTGGTTGTTCATTGTTATCTACAAAGCTTGTACTATTTTTAGAAAATTTTGAATTAACAATTTTTGTGTGTATAATTTTTACAAATATTAATCCTATCAAAAGAGCTAATATTACAAGAATTGCAATAAATTTATTACTATTTAATTTTATTTCTATTTTATTATAATTTTTCATATAATCCTTCCAATATATTGTAAATTGCATTTGCCCAGTTTTCATCTGTTGCATATTTAACATTTATAGAAGCTATAGTAGTTCCATGATAATATTTTCCTGTTGCTGTTTCTCCATCATATATTTCTGTTCCTGCAACATTTAAATAATTTTTTATTAAACTCTTTGTTACTGTTTCTATACCTTCAGCATAACTATTAAATGTTAAGGCAGATTCATATGGTGTATCATCATAAGCTCCATAACCAAATAAATTTAATTTATCTTTTGCAATTGCAGATGTTCCCCATGCACTTTCGTGTATACCAAGCGCTGCTATAAATAAACCATTTATTCTATATTTCTGTTCTAAATTGTAAAATACTTCAGCATTATTTTCAAATATTTTATTAACATCTTTTGGGTTATTTGATAATACTTTTTTAAAATCCTCTAATGTTAATCCGCTTGGTTCATTAACATTAATTTCATAACTTAATTTATTTAATATTTTTTGTAATCTGCATCTTTCAACATATTCAGGATTTGTATAATATGAAACTAAATTATCACCTTTAACATATCCTGTATAGTTTTCGTATTTTACGTTAAAGTAACTTCCTTCTACTCCTAAAACTTCTACATCTAAATATTTTCCTACTTGACATACAACATTCGCATTTGCAGCTATACTATCTTTTAGCTCTATGTCTTGTGTTGTATACATTTTATCTCCAATATGTACTTTGTATTTTCCTAATAATTCAGATGTTCCAACTTCTATAATTTGTTCCACTGCTGGTGTTGTAATAGTTGTGTTCAATATATTTTCTTCTAGAAATTCTTCATCTGCATTATCTGCTTTCTCATATATTTTTACTACAGTTACTGTTTTTATCCCATTTGCTCCTTCTTGAACAGTTACGTGTTCATCCTTTGGCAAACTTGGATTTTCTTTATAGCTTGTTGTAAATGGTATTTCTCTTTCTTCTGTAACTAATTCTTTTCTTTCAGTACTACTAATGTTATCTGAAATTATTTTGTCTATGTCTATGTTTTCCTTATTTTCTTCATAAACTGCTGGCTTGTCATCAATATTAGAATTGCTTGCAAATATAAAGTTTGCTGAAGTCATAGTTCCAACTACCATAACAACGCCCATAACCATTCCAACTAAACTTATTCCCTGCTTCGTTTGCTTTTGTTTTCTTCTTTTATTTATATAAATTTTTTCGTATGTAGAATTGTGTTGCTTTCTATGATTCATTGCAATACTTTCATTTCTAGCTTGTTTTAATTCTTCAAAAGCATCTATTAAATTTCTTTCATGTGTTGATGTATTTCTATTATTTAAATCTTTTATTTCTCTTGTTTCTCTTATGTATCCTATTCTACCATTCTTCATAAGAATATCTCCTTATAAAATATATTTATCCATATATATTTTATAAAAATTCACTTTGGTTGTCTACATATTATCGAATTTGTATTATAAATGTATTTATTTTGTAATATTATTTAAACATGATTTTTCTACTAATTCTCTCATGTAATTTAGCATATTCTTCTTTTTTACTGTTTGTGCTACTTGTATATTCTTTATTAATTTTACTTGGCCCGAAACTTTCACAGTTAGTACTCCAATGGTTGTTCCTTCTTGCAATGGTGCTTCATAATAATTTAACGTATTCATTTCTATTTTCACATCATTTTCTTGTGTATTTTTAATTGTTATATAATTATTTAATTGTTCTTCCAATTTATACTCTGTAGTATTTTTTACTCCTTTGTTTATATAAATTTTATCTTGATTTTCTTTTTTCCATTTTTCAAATTCATCTTGTATTTTGCTTTCCATATTTACTTCTTTATAATTATTCATCGCATAATTTATTAATTTAACACTATCTTGAGTTCTAAATTTCTTGGTGTCCGCTCCTAGTACTACTGTTATAATATCTAAATTTTCTCTTTTACATGAAGTTACTAAACATCTATTAGCTCCATTTGTAAAACCTGTTTTTACACCATATACTCCTGCCATACTTCCTAATAATTCATTTGTATTTGATAAATTTCTTGGTTTTCCATTTATATTTATCGTTATATTTTTAGTTCCAACAATACTAGAAAATGTATTGTTTTTTAAGGCATTATCTGCCATAATAGCAAGTTCACATGCTGTTGTATAATGTTCTTCATTATCTAGCCCATGTGGTGTTACAAAATGAGTGTTACTTAAATTTAATTGTCTTGCTTTTTCGTTCATTAAATCGGCAAAGCCTTCAACACTACCTCCTACATGTTCTGCTAATGCAACTGCTGCATCATTTCCTGAACATAACATTAAGCCATATAACAAATCTTGTACACTTACTTTATCGCCTGTTTTTAGTCCTACTCTTGACCCACCTGTTCCTGCTGCTTTTTTTGAAACAATAACTGTATCTGTTAATTCTCCTTTTTCTAAAACTACCATACAAGTCATTATTTTTGTTGTTGAAGCCATTTTTCTTTTAGTATTTTCCTCTTTTCCATATATTACTTCTTTAGAATTTCTATCATAAATAATAGCTGCTCTAGAATTCAAATTTGGTTCCTCTGCACTATCACTTGCCGCTTCCACAAGTTCTGGAATTTGATCTTCTTCAATATTTTCTTCATCTGCAAAACAGCACACAGGAAATATTAATATAAACATTAATACAAATGCAATTATTTTTTTCATATAAAAACTCACCTATATAAATATATATTTATATAGATGAGTTTATTACAATTTTATCTTCTTCTTTCATTTTGCCCCATATATTGTTCTTCTATTTCCTCATGTGTTTGTTCAAGTCTTTGTTCTGGAGTTAGGCTTTCAGATTGTTCATTATAAATTCTTTTAAATTCTTCTACACTTACTTTTGCTTTTTCAGCTTCTTCCTCAAAAGAAATTTCTTCTGTTCCATCATTAACTCTTATTATATCATCATGATCTATGTCATTATTAGGATTATCATCAATATTTTTCCAGTTAGCACTTCCATGTTCTCTTACTTCTGCTTGAGATTTATCTATTTCTTCTTCAACTCTTGTATTCTTTGTTTTATCCATTTCTCTTTTCATTTCACTTTTTACATATCTTGTGTGTGTTGCTTCTACTGGAATACTTAGATATTCATCATCTGTACTTCTTCTAATATAATTAACTTCTACGCACCCCATACTTCCTATGTTTACTGAAAAGCCTTCATTTGTTCTTCCATTTATCTTAAACATTGCTTGTGCACTTTGCTCTTTTATATTTTCCCCATATCTATCTGCTGAAACTATTTTTTCTGTTGGATTTACTCCCTCTGTTTGAGTTAAGGCTGGTATTTCTTCTACTTTTCCATCACTTGTGATTCCTACCATTTTAAATCTATCATTTGAATTATTAGAATATATTACAGCAATTTTACTAAACTTACTTGTTCCTGGTATAAGATTTCCAAAACTTTCTGATCCATTTATTTTATTATTTGGATCAAATTCAGATTTAACATTCAATGTCTTTAATAAATCTTTTTCGTTTAATTTGCTATTATCAATTTCTGAGCAGGCATCAATTTGTTTTTCTTCTATTCCTAAAGCTTTTGCCATATGTGTCATTTTCTCTATTTCTAATTCATTTAAAGAAACTTGTTTATCTTCATTTTTTATAATAGGCTTAAAGTCAACTTTTTGATAATCCGATGTTGGAATAATCATTTCATTATAATCTATTGCAATCATATCTCCATCTGCATAATACTCCCATTTTACACTACCATCTATATCTTTTTTCATAAGAAAAACATCTTTCTTTTGAATTTTACCATTAACTTCAAAATCTAATTGTCCACAATAAATTACATCTTCTATATCTATATTTTCATCATTATCTGAATTTTTTATTTCTATCATTTTTTCCATTCTAAAGTCTCTTAACTTTTGAAAGATTTCTTCGTTTTTGTTCATAAGTTTCACCTCTGGGTTTTATTATAACACATTAATATAATTAATCAATACTAAAAAGAAAACACGGCACGCCGTGTCTTCTTTTATATATTAAATGATATTGAATAATTTCTTTCATCTTCCAATTTCATAATAAAACTTTTTTCAACTACATCTGTATTTTCTTCAGTAGCATCTGATAAAGTAACTTTATATACATATATGTCTGTTTTATCCTCAAAATCTTCATACTTTGCTTTGTTTATATTATAGAAATTATTTTTTATATAATTTTCAAATTCTTCTATAGTGCTAAAATTATTCTGTTTAAAAGAATTATCTAACTTGCTATACACATATTCATAATCTTTTCTATTTAAAGCTTGAACAACTTTCTCCAAATTCATTTTCACTTTTGTCTCATTATTTCTAGTTTTGTATTTATTAACAAATTCTGTAGAATCAATAGTGTAATTATCCAATTTCACTTTAAAATCCATAACACTTTTTTCATCAAATATATAATAATTACCATATTGATCTAAACATATATATTCAGTGTTGTTATTTTCTTCACTTACTTTATATTTTTTTATAATACAACCTTCTATATACTCTTTATTTCTAGAAATATATTTATCAAAGTTATCCTTCAAACTAAATTTTTCACTTTTATAATCTTCATTTAAATAATTATTGTATAGTTCATCTGGTGAGTCTATTATAATTTGTACTATATATTTAATATATCTTTCTATTGTGTCTTCATCACTAGAATTTACATACGAATATACATTATAAACATTATCTTCTATATTTTCAGTATTTTCCGATACTTTTATATTTTCTATATTGTCTGTATTTTGTATTGGTTCAATAGAATACGTACTATTTTGACTATCTAAATAAACTATAAAGTATGTCTTGTCATTAATCTTACTATTAAGTATACTTCCTTCTAATATATATTCTTTTATATTTGTATCTGCTTTTTCAATTATTTTTTTGGGAATAAAAATTGTGTACTCATCAATATTATTAACATATTGATGAACATTTTCAGTCGTAATTCCATTTTTGCTTATATATTTTTTATCCAGAAGATCATATAAAATATCTTTTCTTTCATTTTCTATTTCTTCTTCTGTGTACGAAAACTCTTTGTTATATCCCAATATATTATTTTCTGGGTTTATATAATTCAAATAATTTTGAATACAATCTGTAACAGTAAAAAATATACTTTTATCTTCTACATTGGTAAATCCATTTTTTGTATATTGTGTTGGAAACTCTCCACCTGTTTCTTTATCTTCTTCTATTTTTTTTTCTAAATTAATTTGTTTTTTATTTATAGCTGCAAGAACTAATGTCAAAATAATTAGCAATGCAAATATAATAACAATTACATTTTTTAATTTATTCATAATATAGCCTCCTATATAGAAAATTATTAATCAATAAAATTAAATATACGTTTAAATCTACCTTCCACTTTGCCATTACAAACTCCCCATTTACTTCCCATAGCTTCAACTGTTGTATTTTCATCAACATATATAGCTACATGTCCAACACCATTACTTCTTTCTGATGCAAGTATATGTAATATATCTCCTGGTTTTGCTTCTGAAATTTTCTTTTCTTTCTTAGTACCAATATAACTTCTATATGCATCTGAAGATGATGGAACATTTATTTTCACTTGTTTATAAACCCAATAAGCAAAACCAGAACAATCAAACGAATTAGGTCCCTTAGCACCCCATACATATGGGTGTCCAATTTTTGAATTTGCAATTCTTAATATTTTGTTTCTTTTTGCATTATCCGTTTTTAAATTGGTACTGTTATCATTATTATATGAACTTACATTTAATTCTTCTCCACCTTGAATAATATATTTTCCATTATGAAATAAATTCCAATTCGCTTCTCCTCTTTTTTTAGCATTATCTCCACCTGGCTTAACTTCTTTAAAATAATATTTATATTTAGCATTAAATGCATAAGCATTTTCTCTTAGTGCATCAGTATCGCCATATTTTTTATACATCTCACAGAAGTTACCTATATTCCCATATTGGTAGAATACAGCTGTTAGTGCATCTATTTGGTTATCTTTTAAAGTAATTCCTGCCTTTTTTATTTGTTTCTTTATAGCGTTTCTTTTTGAATTTGCTTCTTTTTTGCATACATTCATAACAATATTTGTTTCAATTTTTGAAGAACCTACATTATTATATCTATTTTCCTTTATATTTATTCCCTCTGCCTTGTATGCATCTACATTAATCCAGTCATGTCCAGTATAATGACATACTCCGTATCCATAATTTCTATCTCCCGAACCATCAGTATAACAAATAAAATATTTCTTGTCCTTAGTTATTACACTTGTTAAATGATCTTTATACTCATCTGATTTTCCATTTAGATATCTCCACACTACACTATCTTCCCAACCAGCAATAAAATCTAGATAAATTGGATTTCCTGTAGACGAAACTGATTCCATATCTTCGTTTTCTTCAGCAGAAGCTGATTTTTTTTCACCGCAGTTGATCTGATAAATCCGGAACAGTAAAACATATAATTACCAAAAATATTATAAGCATTACAATCACAATAATTGGAGATGCTATTTTTAATATTGATTTTATCATTATCTTTGCAATATTTTTTATTACTTGTCCTATTTCATCCAAATTTATCACCCTCTTATTCTATAATTTGATTTTCATTTCTTCATTGTTAATATTAAAAATAATCTGATTTATTTTTTTTGATTTTCTATATAATATATTTAAACGCATATTTAGATTTCTAACATCGCCTTTTTCTAATTTTCCCTCATCAATTATATTATTAAAGTATATTTCTTCTCTATCAATTAGTACTTTGGCATTATTTAGACTGTTAGTATCAAATACTGTGTTTCCATTATTAGTAATACTTATCTCATATTCAACATAATCATAAAAATATGTAACGTTATTTATTTTAATCTCAACATTATTTTTAAACAATTCTTTATCAATTTCTTTTTCTTTAATGTAGTCTGTAATATTTATTTTTTTCTCTCCATCTTCTAATATTACACTAAGAAAAATCCTTTTCACATTACTTACATTGCCAGAAGATAATATATCATTCTCATAGGTTTCTACCATGTATATCTTTTCATTAGAATCTAATTCAATTTTTTTACAATTTTCAGGTACATTAAAAAAAACATCTATAAAGTCTCTAACAAATTGTTCCTCACTATTATATTTTGTTTCTTTAACTTTATCTGATATTAATTCATATGCTTTACTATATTGATCTTGATTTTTACAATAATTAAAAAAGACATCTGTAATATTTTCATTTTCTATATTATTAGATGAAGTTGTATTATTTAATACAACTTCATTTTTTTCTAATTTAGAATTAATATTATTACTTAAATTTTGTAAATCTTCTTTTTTTTGTTCTTCAATTATTCCATTAATTATTTTTAAAAAGATATATCCAATAATAATTATTGCAATAAATATATAAATTTTATTTCTATTTTGGTTATAAAAACGTATAAACTTTTCCATAATTTCCTCAATTATTTAAAATTAACTTTTCCAATTGAATCTACTCCATGAATCATTCTTAACAATCTTATTGATTCTTTAGATTTTTTATCAGCGTTTGGAACCTTTCCTTTTAAATTATTTTCTACTGACTTTCTAAATCCTTCTGTCTTACTTTTGTCTCTTAATGTTGATGCATCAACTTTTTTAGATAGTTTCATTGCCCCTTGAGCTGTTGTTCTATTAACTCCTGCTTTTTGTTCTAGTTCAAATCCTTTTTGAATATCATCTGCATTATCAATTCCTTGTTCTACATATTGATCTATTCCATCCATTATTTGTTTTTCAGACATATTTTTATTTTTTACCTTAAACATACGTATTAAATCTTCATTTTGTTTTATTTCCCTTGATATTCTTTCAGTCTCTTTTTTCTGTAGTTTTGCTTCATATCCTTCTGGGTTATATCCACTCAAGAATGTATCCTTAATATCAGTAATGCTATCAGCACCTTTTCCTGCAATTCCTGTTGCAGCATTCATCAATCTATTTCCTGCTGCTGCACCTGCTACAATACCTCCTGCTCCTAATTCAACTGTTTTAGACATATCTCCAGATGCAATTCCATATGCAAGTCCTGCTGTTCCTAATGTAGCTGCTCCTACAACTCCAGCCCCAACTTTTGCTATGTTGGCAGCTGCTGATGCAACACCTCTAATTCCTTTATTACCATTTGTTAGTTTCCTTACAAATTTGCCTCCATACTTTCTTCTAACAGATCTTGCACCAGCAGCAAGATTGCTTTTTCTATATTGACTATATGCTCCTTTAATTTTTCTTTTAGCTCGTGTAGTTCTTTTAGGAATTTCTTCGTTGTTTCTAATATTATTCATCCAAGCCTTACCATTTTCATCTAGTCCTCGATAAGAGTAATTTGAATTCTTAAATCTATTCTCTGCCCTCTTTCCTTCCATAATACCGTTTTTGTTTACATCTTCCATCCAAGCTTGAGCCTGTGGGTCAAGTGGTGTATTATCGCCTTTTTTACTAATTCTTCCATTTTTATTATTTTCTTTTCTTTCTTCATCTTCTGATGCTCCCAATTCCATCCATGCTTGAGCTTGTGGATCGATCTTTTCTTCACTGCCATTGCTTTCATTTTCGTTTCCCTGTGCTAATAAAGAATATGAACTATCTCCTCTTTTTGTATCAATAGGTTTATTATTTGAGGAACTATCAGAGCTATTTCCTTTATCATTTTTTCCAGACTTATTCTTTATATTACTTGGTAAAAGCATGTCCATTGTTTTCTTTCCAAGCGTTGTAGCTGCCAGTAGCCCTGCTGGATTTGGTCCTTTTATATGGCCTCTCTCAAATCCTAAATAATCTCTTAACATTTTTTCTATAGGTATAAACGATCCTAATGCAACCAATGTATATATTGGATTTGCCTCTGTTAAAGCTTGTACAGAAGAAATAAGTATTGTATATAAAAGCAGATGTAAAGGTTGAATCATTAATGTATAAATATAATCTTTTAGCCATTTGTTAAATCCTTGTGCTTTTCCATCACTCATTTTATCAATAGGATAGCTTGCAGCCATTATTGGCGCAAATAGTGTTAGAAAAGCCAGTTTAACAACCCTTTTTAAATATTGCCAAACAAATATAAGTGTATATATAATTAATACTACATATATTAAACTCCAATAAAATCTGTCTCTTACACTTACTAAATTCGAAGCTTTCATTCTTGATAAATTCATTAATCTATCTTGTACACCATTGTCTGAGAACATATCTGTAATTAATTCTACCATATTTACAGAAAAAACCATTATATAATGTAAAAAAACTAGTAAGCAAATTGCTACAACCCAATCTACTAATAATTGTTTATACTTTGCTTTATCACTTGCTACACTTGATATCATAATTTTTATTCCTGTAATAACCAATACTAATAACATAAGAACAAGTGCAATATTTCTTAATGCTACATACCATGTTGCAACAATGTTTCTAAGTTGATATGCTATATTTTTCTTTTTTTCTTTATAGTCATCTTTATTTCTGAAAAAATTCACATCAAATGCTGGTATTTGGTTTTCAAATATTAATTTTGGTGAAAAAGTAATATTCGTTAATGTTATATTCATAACATTATCTCCTGACTCAACAGCTTTTTTTAATTCTTCATCTCCATATTTCTCAACTGATTCTATTAAATCCTCATCACCTAATGCTTCATATATATTTTTTAATGCTGGCAAATTATCTATTGCTGTGTTTGTTGCTTCTCCCCAAACCCAATCTGTAATATTTCCCAAAAACCCCGTGTTATTAGTCCAGGTATCATACCATGATTTTAATCCACCTGCTACAGTAGATGCGCCTCTAATAAATATATTTTTACTATCTTTTCCCTCTGAAATTCCATCATCAACTAAATTCTTAAAATTATCCCAATTAGTTATGATAATCTTATCAGAATCGTTATTTCCTAAGAAAAATTTTTCCAGTCCACAAATAATAGCATCCGGTATATATAATAATAATTCCTGAACGGCTGCAAATATATCATTTCCAATACTTGCATTAGCATAATTAGGTATAACAAAACTTATTAATGTTATTATAATTATTGGTATACATATTATCTTTTGTTTTAATTTGTATATTTTATTTTGTTTCACATTATACCTCCTTATCATTGTACCTTTCTACTTTCTACAATTTTATTAAGATTAGTTTCTACAAATTGGAATTCTTTTTGAGTTGGTGTTATTTGTAAAATTGCCGTATCGCCTCCAACCTTTAGTAATCCTTCTCCTTTGCCACAAGTAACTAGAAAACCTGCTTCTCCATCACTTAATTTAAATACTTCTTTCAAATATTCTATTTCAGATTTGTCTTGAGCTAAAAGTAACTTCGTATCTGATGATGTTAGTACTGCCTGTACCTCTGGTTTTTCGTAGAAATCTTGGAATCTTTGAGATATAATTGCTAAAGATACATTTCTTTTTCTAGCACGTCTTGCCATTGTATTTAAAAAGTCTACTGCTTCTGGGTATGGAAGTAACATCCAAGCCTCATCTACAATTACCCTTTTCTTTTTAGCTTTACTTCTATCTTCACTATTTTTCTTAACATATTTTTCCCAAATCCAGGATAATAAAATTTGTTGTGCTAGAGGTCTTGCAAATCTCTCCTCCAACTGAGATATATCCAAATTTATAAAAGGTGATCCTTCCAATAACTCAAATGTAGATTGTCCATCAAAATATGCCATTTGTCCATCATATTCTCTTATATATTGTTTCATTACTTTTAATAAATAACTATAATGGAACTTATAATCTTGATTTTCATTATCTTTAGCTTTTTGTTGAATCCTTTTATACCAAGAACCTATTGTTGGCATTTGCTTTTTTGTTCTACCTATAATCATATCTTTTCTAAGAATGTTTCTATTTTCTTCTCCAACATATAAACTATCAGGATTGCTATTAATACCAGCTGACATATATTCTTCAGCAACAGCTTCTGCAATTATTTGTTTTGTAAGTTCATTAACTTCAGGACTTCTTGTGCTTCCTTTTGCCATTGTTAAAAGTGCCTGTGTAACATCTTCAACTTTATTTTCAACATTTAATATTGGTCTTTCTTTTCCTGTTATTTCATCCTTTATAAGTTCTGTTTCCAAATCAAAAACATTTATTATTGTTTTTGAATTTGGACTCAACACTACATTGATTCCACCTAAGCTTTCTGCAACAATTCTATATTCTCCTTCTGCATCAAGTGCTAAGTTCTCTACTCCCATTAATACAGAAGAACGAGAAATCAAAGTTTTCATTGTAACAGATTTTCCAGCACCAGACTTAGCAAATATAACCATATTGTAGTTTGTAAGTGAGTTGTGAAAATTGTCGAATAATATAGGCACACCCGTTTGCTTATTAAAACCTAGTGGAACACCTGTTGGATGACCAATTTCAGATGTTGTAAAAGGAAATGTTGTTCCCATTGATCTCCTATCAAATGTATGTATTTTCTTTATTTTATCATCCATAAATGGAAGGTTTGATTGAAAAGCTTCTTCTTGTCTTCCCCATGCACTTTTAATGCCAACCAATGATTTAGACATTTCTGAAGCTAACATTTTTGTTTGTTTATCTAAATCTTCTAGATTGTATGCAAATAATGTACACACTATAGAAGCTTCATACAATTTATTAAATCCAGCAGCTATTTCATCTCTTAATTGTTCTGTCTCAGCTCTTTTTTGTGTTAATGTACTTTCTCTATTGATATTTCCTCTGTCTGCAGCTACAATTCTTTCAGTTTCTAACTCATTAATAACTCTATTCAATTCATTTTGAGATCTAGACTCTGTTACAGGATTTATATAAAGTGATGTATTTATATCTCCAAATAAATACATATCTCTGAATAATTCTGGAAATGTACACATTCTTGGCAGTGATGATACAAACATACTTCTAGCATATCTTTTTGTGTTTGAAATTATTTCTAAATGGTCAATATTAGAAGCATCAATTCCAGATGGAGCAATTAATTCTTTAATGCTCTTCTTTCTCAAAATTTTAGCTTGCTGAACTTGATTTTCTTGGTTTTCTTCCTCGTTTTGCTTTTGGTTTTTCTTCATCTTCATTTTCCTCCTTCCATTCATCCATCTTCTTATTAATTGTATCTATTGCATCTTGTGCTATATCTCTGCCTATATAATCATTATTTTCTTCTATAATTAATGTTGCCATTTCTTTTGCTAATTGTTCCATATTTTCTGATTTTAGTTCATATTGTTTTTGTCTTTCAGATTTTGCATTATCTATAGCCTCATTTGCAATCTTTAAAGCTTGATCATTAATTCTCTTATTAAGTACTCTTATCTTTTTATCCCAAATATCAGGTGCTGTAGAATATAGTTCTTGGTATCCTGATTTCATTGCTGTCTCAAAATCAAATGTTTCTGATTCATCCCTATTATAAGCTACATATAATAATTCTGCTATTTCATTTGAATTTAATATTTTAGTTGTAACACTACAAGAATATAAAGTTCTAATTATAGATTGTGCCTTAGTATATAAGTCTGAAAAAGCTGCCTCCTGTATTTCATATTTATCCATATTTTCATTTACTTCATCTGGATAATAATATATAGCTATATAATACTTATTATTAAGTACATTTTTATTTTTGCTCATTCGTTCTGTATTGTTTATTATATCTTTTCCGTATTCTAATAAATTGGTTTGTTTTACTATTTCATAATATTGTTTTTCTAATTCTTCGCTTGTATATGCTCCTGAGTTAACATTATTTTGATATTTTATCTTCTTTTTATTTAGCTCTCTCTCTATTTCATTTACGTTATTTTTATAATTTATTAAGCTATTTTCTAGATTTACTGTTCTTGTTTGAATATATATCTGTATGGGATATCTTAAAGTATTTAAAAATTGTAAAAATCCTTCTTCAACACCATTTTTCTCTGCTTCAGATAATAAATCATAATTTACACCTTGGCACTGCATTATTAATATGTATCTTAGACCATCTTTTTGAATAATCATATTATCCTCTATTTTATCAAACTCCATAAAGTCAAACACAGATTTTTTATTATAATTTACTACATTCTTCTTACTAGCATTTTTACTGTTTTTTTGAGTTAACTCCTTCTTTTGTTTATTACTATTTTCTTTGTTTTTATTTTTAAAAAGAATCGTTACATACACACAAACCAAAACAATTAATAATGCACCTAAAGCCATTAATATTATTGTTAATATTTGTGATATTTGTTCAGCATTATTCATCTTTTATTTCCTCCTTCGTATCATAAATATATATTTTTTTATTTCTCTTAAATTTTAATGCTGTAAGAAGTACTTCATCCAAGTTTAGTCCACCAGTTTTTTTTGTAAATTCAAAAATCTTAATATCTGGCACTTTTAAACTCCCCAAACAAAATCCAATTAGCCCCAGTATAGCAATTATTACAATTCCTACAGTTTTTAACCCTATAAGTGAAAATAACCAATAAAAAATTAATCCTATTCCAACTCCTACTCCTGTATATATTAAACCTTTAGTAGAAAAAACATACAATATTCTTCCCTCACCTTTTGTATTCCTTGGTATATAATAAGGCATCTTCTTTCCTCCTATGTATAAAAGTAATTTATTCTTTTATATTATATCATAAACTTAAAAAAAAAGTAGTAAAAAATCATAATTTATACTAATTTAATATTTTGGTAACATTTTTGTAATATTTTTTAGACATAAAAAAACCTTTAGGAAACTTATATCCCTAAAGGTTTTTAATTTAATCTATTTAGCAAAATTATATACAAAACTTACTAATGTTGTTGCCATCATAACAATTACAATACCAATAACTAATGGCATTAAGCTCTTTTTATATTCTGCTTTTTCTTCTGCACTACCTAGCATAAATTTAACACCTATAACCATAAGCATAATTACACCAACTACAACTGCAACATTTCTTATAAGTCCCATAATTTTTCCTGCCTTACTTGATAATCCACCATCATCCTCATAAGTTATCTTTCCTTGAAGGCTATTGGGCGTAATTTCAGCAGCAAAAACTGGTTGAATAACTGTAAATGCTAACATTACAAGTAAAATAACTGCTACTATTTTTAGTACTTTTTTACTATTTAATTTCATAGTTTTATCCTCCTTTTAAATTTTATATATTTTATATTATTTTTCTCTATGTATTTGAGAAAATATTAATAACTATTATCCTACTGCTCCTGCTATTACCATTGCAATTTTCCATATAGCAAATCCGCCAAAAGCTGCACCACAACCAATAATAAATGGTATCATTTTTTCCTTAATTTCTGCTTTATCTTCTACACTTCCAGTAATTATTTTTATTCCCATTATTCCAATAATAATAACAGAAATTGCAACAGCCAAAATTAACAATACATTATATGCTTTTTTAACTGTATTACTAAACTTATCTCCATCTATTGTATCAATTTTCTTTTGCTTTTTTCCATTTTTTATAAAGGAGTCAGCTTGACTTATTGTATTATCAATCGTTATATCAGCCGCATTACTACAATTGTAAGAGTATCCACAAAAAAACATAAGAAAAATAATACAAATTGCTAGTATTTTTTTCATAATTTGTCTCCTTTTAACTAAATTCTATGTATTATTATACACTATCAGATAATATTTTGCAAATACATATATTTTTTCTATTTCATAATTTTATATATTAATTCTGGAATAATTGAACCAGATAAAAGTACAAGAATTCCAATAACGTATTTAGGTAATTCCTTTTTATACTCAGCTCTTTCTTCAGCACTTCCTAAAATTGTTTTTAATCCTATAATCATTAATGATATAACAGAAACAACAATCCCAACATTTCTTATTGCACCTAATATTGGTCCAATTTTACCTTTAATCTTTGATGAACTCGCCTTTCCTGGTTTATACGCATTTTGATTATCTGTAGGATCAATAACTTTAGCAATCTCTGTTTTTTCTTTTATACTAGTATATTTTTCATTAGCTGCATAACTTGTCGATACACTAAATATCATAAAAATTGTTAAAACAACAAACAAGATTCTTTTTATTTTCATAATGCCTCTCCTTATTTTTAGTATATGTAAAATATACTCTATATTTAATATTACATATTTTTTATTTTTTTGCAACATTTTTTTGCTTTTTTTTTATTTTTTTGCAAAAAAATAGTAATGTAATTGCTTACACTACTATTCTATGATTAATTTTCCTGCTCTAATTTTTCCTGTTCTTTTGGATATTCCATAGTATTCTTCTATTAATTTATCTAATTCTACACTCAATTGGTAGATAATTTCGTAATTTTCATTTGTTTCTATACTTTTGTTTAATTTTTCTCTTAATCTACATATTTCATCATTTAACATACTCATCCACTCCTTTTTATACATTTTTCTTTTGTATATTTAGATGGTAGCATATTTTTTTTGGGTTTTCAATAAATAATTCTTGTTTTTTGCTTATTTTTAGCGGTTTCGTATTACTTTTTTTGCTATTTTTTTAGAAGTTCTTGTTTATTTTTTTAATTTTCCTTTTTATTCGACAACATCTGATTTTTTATTAAATTATGCTGTTCGCAGTCGTTCTCGGTCTATACAAAAAAATATTAAAGCACATAATATAAAAGTGGTTTCGCTATTCGGGTCGCCGAGAACACCGACACCTACACCAAAATGGGATTGTCCTATTATATAAAAAAGTGGCTTCGCCACGCGGGTCGTCGGGGACGCCGACCCCTACAGCAAAATAGGAATTTCCTATAATATAAAAAGAGGTCAGAAAAAATGAACTAGTTCACTTTTTCTGACCTTCTTTTTTTATTTATTTAACTATTGAAATAACCATATTTTCTGTTTTAAATACTTCTTTAAAAATCTCATTTGCATAGTTTATATTTAAGCTCTTAAATTCCTCTATAAATTCAAAAGGTTTTATTCCTTTAAAATAATCCGCTAGTACATTTCTTGCAATTACATCAACATCATTAAATTGCATTACATATTCTCCGTATAATTTCTTTTTTATTCTTTCAAAATCATCTTCATTTATTCCTTCTTTAATATATTTTTCTATTTGATTTTGTACTTCGCAAAATATCTTTTTAGGTTCTTTTGCCTGTCCTGATATAATTACATGCGTAAAGTTTTGAGAAAATTCGTATTCTGAGTCCGGTACAGCAATTAATTCATTATTTTCATATAATTTTCTATATAATTCCGAACTTTTTCCTAATAATATTTCTAAAAGAATCTCCACTGTTAAAACTTTTTTTGCTGTAGTTGCTTTTTCTATATTTTCTTTTATTCCTATAACAAATATAGGTTGACTTATATTCATTATT
Source organism: uncultured Clostridia bacterium (assembly GCA_934155165.1). Classification (GTDB taxonomy): domain Bacteria; phylum Bacillota; class Clostridia; order TANB77; family CAG-508; genus Merdicola. Next base: position 25,667 of record CAKPGS010000016.1, read on the forward strand.
TTCTCTTTTTCTTTTGTTTTAACTTCTAATTTTTCTTCCGGATAAATTCTTTTAATCTCACCTTGTATTCCCTTTTCTACTAAATTTTCTTCCACCATTTTTATTGTTTCTTTTGGATCGAATCCTCCACATAATACTAAACACATATTAGAAGGATTATAAAAAGTATTATAGCACCTATATAAAATTTCTTTATTAATTTGGTTTATAGACTCAACACTTCCTGCTATATCTATTCTTACTGGATTTTCATTGTACATTGCCTGTAAAGCTTCTATATACACTCGTGTGCCCGGATCATCCTCATACATATTAATTTCTTGAGCAATTATTCCCTGCTCTTTTTTTACATTCTCATCTGTAAAATATGGGTGTTGAACATAGTTCATTAATTCTTTAAAAGCTTCATTAAAGTTATTAGTAGTGTCTATCAAATATGCTGTATAATCATTTGTTGTATATGCATTTGCATCCACTCCCATATTTGATAATACATCTAAACTATTAGTTCCATTTTCTTGTTCAAACATTTTATGTTCCAAGAAATGTGCTACCCCATCTGGAATTTTACTTGTTTCTTCTTCTCCAGGTACAATAAATTCATTATCTATTGAACCGAAATGAGTTCCTATTATTGCATATTTTTTATTTGTGTTTTCTTTTGGGATAATCATTACGGTTAAACCATTTTTCATTTTCTCTACATATATTTTTTCTTTAACATTTAAATTTTCAATAAGTTGCATTTTCCTCTCCTTTAATTTTTTAAAAAATAAATTGTATTAATTTTAACACTGTTAGCTAATTCTATTATTTGTTGCTTTGTAACTTCTTCAATTCCCTTTTTATATTCTTCTATTGAATCATTCGTTGCTGATATTTCATGAGAAAAATAATATGCTATTTGTGTATCTTGTTCATCTTCTATTGCATTTATTGATGAAATTATATATTGTTTTGTATTTTCTAGTTCTTCCTCTGTAAATTTTCCTTCTTTCATTTCCTCTATCTGTAGTTTTATTATCTCAAGAGCTTTTTCATAATTTTCAATTTCTATTCCACATCTTATAAATATATTTCCTTTTTGTCTCAAATAATTTGATCCTGCAGTATATGCTAAACTTGCTTTTTCCCTAACATTTTGGAATAATTTCGAAGTTGCAGTTCCACCTAAAATTGCATTATAAACTAAAGCAATATTTTTTGAATTCTCTTTTTCCTGTTTTATATCCATTCCTATAACTAATTTTCCTTGTGTTACATCTGCACTTTCTTGAACAATATTTTCTTTATCATTTTCAAGTTCTTCTTGACTATTTTGAATATATTCGGCTTCTCTTGCTTGTAATTTTATTATATTTTCATTTTGCTCTATTTCTTTCATTATGTTTTCAGAAATTTCTCCTGACACATAAATATCTATCTTACATTTTTGAATAAGTTCTTTATAATAGCTATATAATTCTTCATTTGTTATTTTTTCTAGTTCTTCCAGTTCTCCAAATTTATATACTCCATAAGGTTTATTTTTATACATTTCTTCAATACATCTATTAAAAGCATACATTCCTTTGTTATCTTTTTTAGCTTCTATAATTTGTTTTAATTTTTCCTTTTCGGCATCAAAATACTCTTGTTTAAATTTATTTTCCTCAATTAGTGGATTCAAAACAATATCTAATAATAATTCCAAACTTTCTTTTAAATTATCTTCATTTTCTGGTAAATACTCATTATTTAAAGATTCTAAATAGAATTTCATTATATGATTATCTCCAATTTTATCTATACCACAGTCAAAACTCGCTCCATACATATTTTCTAATTTCTTGCTTATTTCATTTTGTGTTTTTATTTTAGCTGTTCCTCTTCTTAAAATTAAGCTTATTAATGCATTTTTTGTTGCATTTTCTTTTGTTATTTTATTTGTTAACATTGCAGCTATTAAATTTGTTTTGAATTTACTTGTTTTTATTGTATGTAAATCCACACCCTTTTTTATTTCTTTTTTTACACATTTCATATACACACCTCTTTTTTATTATTATCATTTTGCAATATTATATTCCTTCCTTATGAAAATTTGCAAGCAAATACTCCAATATTATACAAAAATTAGAAGTTAGAGGTTAGAAATTTGAATTTTTTCAATCTCAAACCTCTATTCTCAAACATCAAAAAAAGAGCTGATAAGCTCTTTTTAATTAAAATTTTCTTTTTCTTGCTGCCTCTGATTTTTTCTTTCTTCTAACGCTTGGTTTTTCATAGTGTTCTCTTTTACGTACTTCTTGGATTACTCCATTTCTAGCACATTGTCTCTTAAATTTTCTAAGAGCATCTTCTATATTTCCATTAACTTTTATTTCATTTGCCATATATGATTCCCCTCCTTCCATTAACTTTTCAGTTTATGGTTTTTTAGAGTCTGGGGTTTTTAAATCTATTTTCTATTTAAATCCCTAACTTACGGTACATATTATAAACCATTGCTTGGCTTCTTGTCAATACATTGCTTTAATATTAATGTTGTTATTCTAAATATTTTATAATTTTTCCTTGTTTTAATGTTTCTGGTACATTTATTACTCTTTGATTACTTGATCCTCTAAATTTTAATTTAATATCTTTATTTTCTATTTCAAATTTTCCATCTACAAGAACATCAATGTTTTTTAATATTTCTTTGGTAGTTTGATTGTCTTTAAATCTACCGTTTAATAAGTCATCATCTAACTTAAAGCCCGTATAACACCATATATTTTTTTCGGGATATTCGTTTTTTACTCTTTTTATTATTTTCAAGACTTCTTCTTGATTTTCTGGTTCTAATGGTTCTCCTCCTAATAAGGAAAGCCCTGCTATATGGTCTGGTTTTAGTTCTTCCATTATTTTGTTTTCTGTTTCTTCTGTTACTTCTTTTCCATATTTAAAGTTCCATGCCTCTGCATTAAAGCAGTCTTTACAATGATGTCTACATCCACTTACAAATAAAGATACTCTCACGCCTTCTCCATTTGCTATGTCTACTCTTTTTATATCTGCATAGTTCATTTTTTCACCTCTTTAAGTGTGTTTTTTATTTGCGGGTCGACAGAGGCGTCGACCCCTACATTGTCTGACATTAATTTTTTTGTTATTTTATATTTGGCGGGTCGTCGAGGACGCCGCCCCCTACATTGTCTGACATTAATTTTTTGTTATTTTATATTTGGCGGGTCATCGAGGACGCCGACCCCTACATTGTTTTACATTTATAATTACATTATAAATGTAAAACTCTTGCTTTTATTTCTTTTGTTTTTCCTGCATTCCAGAAGTTTTCTCCTAAATATCCACATGTTCTTCTTGTTACATTCATTTTTGAATGGTCTTTGTTTCCACAGTTTGGACATTCCCATTCATTATCATCATTTATTATTATTTCTCCATCGAACCCACATACATGGCAGTAGTCTGATTTAGTATTAAATTCAGCATATTGAATATTATCATATATAAATTTAACTACTTCTTCTAATGCTTGTAAGTTGTTTTGCATATTTGGAACTTCTACATAAGATATTGCTCCACCTGGTGACATTTTTTGGAAGTCACTTTCAAATTTCAATTTGCTAAATGCATCTATTTTTTCTCTAACATCTACATGATAAGAATTTGTATAAAATCCTTTATCTGTAACATCTTTAATAATTCCATATTTTTCTTTATCTATACGTGCAAATCTGTAACATAGACTTTCTGCTGGTGTTCCATATAAAGAAAATCCTAATCCTGTTTCTTCTTTCCATTTTTTTGTTGCATCTCCTAAGTGTTTCATTACTCTTAGTGCAAATTCTCTTCCTTCTTCTGTTGTGTGTGATACACCTTTTACTAATTTTGTAAGTTCATATATTCCTATATATCCTAAAGACATTGTTGAATATCCATCTTTTAATAATTTATCTATTGTTTCTCCAGGATTTAGTCTTGCTATTGCTCCATATTTCCAGTGTATTGGGCTTGTTTCTGCTTTTGTTCCTAATAATGCATAATGTCTGCACATTAAAGCTTCTTTACAAAGTTCTAGTC
>CAKPGS010000017.1 GCA_934155165.1 uncultured Clostridia bacterium
TATTTTGGAGGATTTGTAATGTGTGGTTTAGTTGGTTTTGTTAACTATAAAAAAGATGTTAGTTCTTACAAAAATGTTTTGTGTAATATGACTGAATCTCTTCAAAAAAGAGGTCCTGATGAACTTGGTTATTACATAAACGATAATGTTGCTCTCGGTCATAGACGTTTAATTGTTATTGACCCAGATGGCGGTAAGCAACCTATGATTGAAACATATTCTTATGGCGAATATGTTATTGTTTACAATGGTCAAATTTATAATACAAAAGAATTAAGAAAAACTTTAATTGAAAATGACTTTGAATTTTCTGGACATTGTGATACAGAAGTTTTACTTAAAAGTTTCATTCATTATGGTTACGATGTTCCTAAGCATTTAAATGGTATTTTTTCTTTTGCTATTTGGAACACTGCTAAACAGGAATTATTTCTAGCAAGAGATCATTTTGGAGTTAAACCTTTATTTTATACTTTTTGTAATGATTCTTTAATTTTTGCTTCTGAAATTAAAGCATTATTTAAATATCCTGGTGTAGATAAAGTTTTAGCTACTCAAGGTATTTCAGAATTATTTGGAATAGGCCCTGCTCACACTCCTGGAACAACTGTATTTAAAAATATTTTTGAAATGAAACCTGCTCATTTTGGAATTTATAATAAAGATGGTTTGCATTTAGAAAGATATTGGAAATTGGAAACTAAAAAACATACAGATAATTTTGAAGAAACTTGTGATAAGGTACATTTTTTATTAGATGATGCTATTCAAAGACAGCTTGTTTCTGATGTTCCTCTATGTGTTATGCTTTCAGGTGGTTTAGATTCTAGCATTATTGTTGCATATGCTAGTAACTATTGTAAAAAGAATGGCTTAAAACCAATAGATACTTTTTCCGTAGACTATGTAGATAATGATAAAAACTTTGTAAAAAGTGATTTTCAACCTAATTCTGATAATTATTATATAGATTTAATGAGAAAGAAATTTGAAACAAATCATCATAAAATAGTAATAGATACACCAGAACTAGCTGAGAGTTTAGAAGATGCAATGATAGCACGTGATTTTCCTGGTATGGCAGATGTTGATTCTTCCTTTTTACTATTTTGCAAAAACATAAAAAAAGAAGCTACAGTTTGTTTGTCTGGTGAGTGTTCAGATGAAATTTTTGCAGGCTATCCTTGGTTTTTCCGTGAAGATGCCCTAAACAGTGGAACTTTTCCTTGGTCTATAGCAATAGATGAAAGACAACAAATATTAAATCCTAACATTGGAGAAAAAATTAATTTAAAAGATTATATAGATTTTAGATATAATGAGAGTTTAAATGAAATAGAATTTTTGGATTCAGATTCAAAAGAAACTGCAGAAAAAAGAAAGATAACTTATTTAACAATGAACTGGTTTATGCAAACACTTTTAGATAGGTCAGATAGAACTTCTATGTATAATGGTTTAGAGCTTCGTGTACCTTTCTGCGATTATAGATTAGTTCAATATATGTGGAATGTGCCTTGGGAAATGAAAGCTTTAAATGGTAGAGAAAAAGGATTACTTCGTTATGTTGTAAAAGATTTATTACCAACAGAAATTGTAGATAGAAAAAAATCACCATACCCTAAAACACATAATCCAAACTATTTAGCCAAAGTTAAGCAAATGCTTACAGAAATAATGAATAAACCAGATGCACCTATTAATGATTTATTAAATAGAAAATATATTTTGGAAATACTAGAAACTGATGGAAAAGCATTTTCAAGACCATGGTTTGGTCAGCTTATGACTGGTCCTCAACTTATTGCTTATTTATGTCAGGTTAATATGTGGCTTGAGAAGTATCAGCCAAGAATTGAGATTTAAATTCAATTTTGTATTTCACATAATTTCATGTTATACTATAGTTAAATTTTTGAAGTATTTACCCATTTTTCACTTTAAAACAAAAGCTCTAATCAATTATTTACTTGGTTAGAGCTTTTTTCTATATTCCCTTTTTAATTTTCTTCTCTTGTACTTATATTATAAATTCATTATGATTCTTAATTTTTTTAATATCTTCTTCACTAAAACCTGCCAATTTTAATCCTTCATCGGTATAGAAGTTCGGAAAATCTTTTTTAGAATCATTTTTATAATAATCATAAGCATGAACAAACAATTCCAATTCAATTTCTCCCTTAAGAAAACTACTTATATCCTTTAAAATTCTATTATTTCCAGTAAGTTCACCATCATAATATTCAAAGCAGTCATAGTTCCATTTATTATCTCTTACAAAATCTGTAGAATCCTCATCATATAAATAATATCCATATCCAATCATATCCCAAGAATCATAGTTTCCTTTTGATAGAGATTCCTCTATTCCATCATCCCAGGTACATAAATAATCTAAAACAAAAATATCATCATAGTCCCCATAATTAAAAACTGACCTACTTTTTGATACAAGTATATCACCTTTTTTAAATGGTGTCGGAAGATTTAAAAATATTGAATCTATATCTAAATAATTATTATTATTTTCTAATATGTCTATCAATTTTATTTTTTTATTTTCTACAAGATATTTTGCATAAATTTCTTTATTTTCCTTATTAAAATATTTTTTTGTTATCTGGAAAGATATTGTATCATTATATTCTTCTATATATTTTTGTATATCTTCATATGCCTCTTTATAAGTTTTGAAGGTATGTCTTAGATCTGTATTACATTCATATCTTAAGGTAGTTTTGTTGTATTCTGTCCAAGTACAGATGCTGTCAGAATTATCTCGTATTAATTCTTCATACAAAGTATTAAGTCTTTGTATTTCTCCTTTTATCATTGTTTTTACACTATCATAATGTTTACAATTAATTCTTTCAATAACTTCCATATCAGGATAATTATTTATTAAATCTGTATATTTTTCTATTTTCTGTTCGATAGTCATTCTATTATTTCTATATACTAAAACTGCTAGTTCTTCTGTATTAAATTTGTGTTTTATACTTCTACAGTAATTTCCTATTGCTCTTGAGTTTATTAGGTTATAATCATCCTTTAGTTCTGTTTTTTCTGCAAGTGTTCCTTTAGTATGACAACAAAATTCTACTCTATTTTCCATTTTTTCACTCCATTCTTTAACATATCTTTTTTTACCAAATTATATATTCTAAAAATTAATAGTTCAACCTTGTTGGTCAGCCAATGCTCTTTAATTTAAAAATAGCCTTAGATTGCTCCAAAGTTATTTTTAATTTCTTTACTTGTATATTTCTCCCTTTATTTTTATATTTAAAAATTTGCCCAATTTTCTATAATTTTCTCTAAATTGGTTATCATTATCATTAACATATTTTTCTACATTATTATCTTCATTAAGCTTTTTTCCCTTATATTTATTTGCAATTTTACCATCTAACCATCCTAATCCAAAAATATTATTCTGTTTACATTTTTGTTGAAATTTTTCTATATCTTTTTCAGTACTATCTTTTCCTCCCGGCAATAAATAAATAATCCAACAATTATGAATTTTACTAATATCTATAAATTTTTCCATTTATTTTTTATAGTATATAAAGTATACTATATCCCTCCTTCATTATTTGTTTTTATATATTTTACCTTTATAAAATTTTATTTGCAACATATTGGTCACAGACTGTTTTATAAAAATAAATTTTAAAAAATTATTTGTCGGGTAGTCGGGATGTCGACCCCTACAACATTTGACATTAATTTATTTAAATATTAAATATATATTATCTTTCTATATTTTTGTAAACAGAAACGTCCGCCCCTACAGCAAAAACAGAAATTTTTCATAATAAAAGGTCGCTAACCCGCGACCTTTTACTCCCCTCTTATTAATTTTTCATAGCAACTGCTACATACTGGCATATATTGACTGTCTCCTATTAAGATGTCTCCTTCTTTTTTTGTTTTACAATAACTGTATATAGCATTTTCAGATTTACAACATTCACATATTGATGTCATCATTTTTACATTGTCTGAATTGCAAAGCAATTCTCCCATTTTTCCAAATGGTTTTCTTTCTGCTGTTAGGTTTAGTCCAGATATAAAAAATTTTTTTCCTTTTGATGCTAGTTTTTGTATTGTATTTACATCGCCTTCTAAAAATTGAAATTCATCTATACAATATACATCTGCATCGTAATCTTCTATTTCATTTATACTTTTTATATTTATTGCAGGAAATTTATTTCCATTTCTGTCTGCTATATCATCATTTGAAAATCTATTGTCTATTATTGGTTTAAATACTTTTACGTCTTTTCCTGCTATAGATTGTCTATTTGCTGCATTTATTAGCATTTGACTTTTACCACATTTCATTGGTCCTGAAAAAACATTTATATTTCCCATTTTTTTACTCCATTATTTTTATCTTTCTTCTTTCTCTTGTTGTTTTTCTTTTTCGCTTTCAACAATTTTATCTATATTTTTTTGATTCGGATTTGGAGTATCAATTAAATATTTTTTAACCTTTATATTGTTTTTTTCATTAACTCTATCTTTTAATTTCGATATTCTATTTTTTTCTTTTTTTACTATTTCATTTACAGTATTTTGACCTTTTTCATTTATTATTTGTTGTATTTTAATTTTTTCTTCTTTATCCATATAATTCTCCTCGCTTTATTTCATTTTTTCTTTTATTCTTACTAAAGTATTTAATGCATCTATTGGTGTTAGTTCGTCTAAGTTTATTTTATCTACTTCGTGTGCTATTTCTGCTAGTTTATAATTAAACATATCAAATTGTCCCTCTACGACTTTTTTGCTTTCTTTTTCTTGTTTTTTACCATTTAATATATTTTTCTTTTCTAGGCTTTTTAGTATTCCATCTGCTCTTTGTGTTACTGTTTTTGGAACTCCTGCTAATCTTGCAACATGTATTCCATAGCTTTCATCTGTTCCACCACTTATAATTTTTCTTAGGAAGATTATATCTTCGCCTTTTTCTTTTACTGCTATTGAATAATTTTTTACTCCATCTAATTTTTCTTCAAGCTCTGTTAATTCATGGTAATGTGTTGCAAATAGAGTTTTTGCTCCACATTTTTCTTTATCTGCTATATATTCAGCAACTGACCACGCAATAGATAGTCCATCATATGTAGAAGTTCCTCTACCTATTTCATCTAATATTACTAAACTATTTTCTGTTGCTTCTTTTAAAATTGTTGCAACTTCCATCATTTCTACCATAAATGTACTTTGTCCCATACTTAGGTCATCTGAGGCTCCAACTCTAGTAAATATTTTATCTACAACACCTATTTTTGCTTCTGTTGCTGGTACAAAACTTCCTATTTGAGCCATTAGTGTAATTAATGCTACTTGTCTCATATAGGTTGATTTACCTGCCATATTAGGTCCTGTTATAATAGATAGTCTGTCTTCATCTTTATCTAAATATGTATCATTTGCAATAAAACTTCCTACTCCTAGCATTTTTTCTATAACAGGGTGTCTTCCTTCTTTTATATCTATTTTTCCTGAATTATCAACAAGTGGCATGCAATAATTCATATCTTCTGCAACTGTTGCAAATGAGGTTAAAACATCTAGTGTTGAAACTACATTACTTGATTTTTGCAATCTTTTTATATTTTTTGCTATTTCGCATCTTATTTCTACAAATGCATTATATTCTAGATTTATAACTTTTTCCTCTGCTCCAAGTACCTGATTTTCTATATTTTTTAATTCTTCTGTTATATATCTTTCTGCATTTGTTAATGTTTGTTTACGTACATATCTTTCTGGTACCTGACTTAAATTTGATTTTGTTACTTCTATAAAATATCCAAAAACTTTGTTATAACCTATTTTTAAATTTTTAATTCCTGTTTTTTCTCTTTCTTCTGCTTCTAATTTAATTATCCAATTTTTTCCTTCTGTTGTGGCTGTTTTTAATTTATCTATTTCTTCATCATATCCAAATTTTATTATTCCGCCATCTTTCATTGTCATTGGTGGATCTTCAACTATAGATTTTTCTATTAAAGCTTTCACATCTTGCAATTCATCTAAGTTAATATATAATTCTTTTAACATTTCTGAATTGCATTTTGATAATATTTCCTTTAACTCTGGCAATTTCATTAATGAATTTTTTAGAGTTATCATGTCTCTTGCATTTGCATTTCCATATGCCATTTTTCCTGCTAAACGTTCTATGTCATATACTTTTTTTAGTGCTTCTATTATATCTCCTTTTAGCATTAAATTATCTTTTAGTTCTTTAACTGCATTTAGCCTTTTATTTATTTCTATTGTGTCTATTAATGGATCGCTTATCCATCTGCGTAATGCTCTACCACCCATACTTGTAGAAGTTTTATCTAGTACCCACAAAAGAGTTCCTTTTTTAGATTTATCTCTCATTTTTTCTGTTAATTCAAGATTTCTTCTTGCATTTATATCTAAGGACATATATTTAGAAATACTATATAAAACTATTTTATTAATACTATCTAAGGTAGTCATTTGAGTTTGTTCTATATAACTAATTAAAGCATTTATAGAAGCTACTGCAAATTTTTTGTTTTCTAAATCTTTTACTTCATTTCCTTTATTATCTACATATGTAAATCTTGTTTCTATATCTAGGCAATCTGTATCAAAAAATTTATCATTAAATTTTGTTATATAAACATCAAATCTTTCTTTTATTGTATCAATTTCTTCTTCGCAATCTGACATCATACTGTTTATTACAAGTTCACTCGGATTATATCTTGCAATTTCATCTAATAATTGTGGGAAATTTTGAGTATCTTTTATTTCCGCTGAATAAAATTCCCCTGTTGTAATATCGCATACACTTATTCCAAAGTAAATTCCTGTTTTAAATATACTCATTATGAAATTGTTTTTTCTTTCTTCTAACATATTGCTTTCTACAACTGTACCTGGCGTAACTACTTTTATTACACCTCTTTTTACTATACCTTTTGCTTGTTTTGGATCTTCTAATTGTTCACATATTGCAACTTTATATCCTTTTGAAACAAGTTTTGAAATATACATTTCAGCTGCATGGTGTGGTATTCCTGCCATAGGAGCTCTTTCTGCTTGTCCACAATCTTTTCCTGTTAATGTTATTTCTAATTCTCTTGCAACTAAAATTGCATCATCAAAAAACATTTCATAAAAATCGCCTAGTCTGTAAAAAAGAATACAGTCTTTGTATTCTTCTTTTGTTTCAAGATATTTTTGCATCATTGGTGAATATTCTGCCATTTGTTATTCCTCTTTCTATTTTAATAATTCTTCTATTTCTTGTTTTGTAAATTCATATTTTTTATTACAAAATTGACAAGTTGTTTCTATTTTATCTTGAGTTTCTATTAATTTCTTTAGTTCTTCTTTTCCAAGAGATATTAAGCCTCTTTCAAATCTATTCTTGTTACAGTCACATTGGTATTTTGGATTGATATCATCTTCAATTAATTTTATATCTTCATCTCCGGTTATTTTTTTGGCAATTTCTTCTAAACGTAATTTTTCATCTAACATTTTTGAAATTGCTCCTGCTTTAAAAATATTTTGTTCTAAGTTTGATATATCTTCATTGGTTGCATCTGGCATTGGTTTTATTATATAACCTCCAGCAGATTTTACTCCATTTTTATCTACTAAAACACCTACTGCAACTGCTGCATCTTGACCTTCTGATTTTACAAAATAATTTGCAAAATCATCTCCTATTTCTCCAGATACTAATGGAACCCTTCCTACATATGGTTCTTTTAAACCAATATCTTTTATTACATTTATAAATCCGTCAAATCCAACTGCTCCACCTACATCAAGTTTTCCATCTTCATTTAATGGTATATCTACAACTGTATTTTTAGCATATCCTTTTATTTCATTATTACTATTTGCAACTGTTACCATACTTTCTATTGGTCCATTTGCTTTTATTTGTATTGTTAATTTATCTTCTTTATTTTTTAAATCTGTTGCCATTAAACTTGTAACTGTTAATAATCTACCTAATGCTGCTGTTACAACTGGACTTAAATCGTGTATTTTTCTTGCTTCTTCTACAAGAGTTGTAGTATCACAACATATTACATTTATTCTTCCATTATATGCTAAAAATTTATTAATTTTGTCCATTTTATTCTCTCTTTCTATCCCTCATGTACTTTAAAATTATCTTTATTTTTACCGCAAACAGGGCATGTCCAATCATCTGGTAAGTCTGAAAATTCTGTATGTGGTTTTATTCCTGCTACTTCATTTCCAACTTTTGGGTTATATATATATCTGCAATTCAAACATTCATATTGGCTTCCTGGTTCTCTGTCTGGTTTTATAAAGTTTTTTAAACCAACTGCCACAATTAATACTACCATTATTGCAAAAGATATTGCTTTCCATATTCCGCTTTCTAATAAAATAACTGCAAACATTCCACAGCAAGCACTAATTCCATATAAAATATAAACGGCTTGCTTTGTTGAAAATCCTCTTCTTACTATTCTATGATGTAAATGTCCCTTATCTGCTTTAAATACTGCTTTAAAAGATTTTTCTTTAATTATTCTTCTAAATATAGCCCAAATTGTATCAAATATAGGTAATCCCAATACTATTATTGGTAAAACAATTACTGCTGCAGTATATGTTTTTGCTACTCCTAATATAGATACTATTGAAAGCGTATATCCTAAAAAGTTTGACCCTGTATCTCCTATAAATGTTTTTGCTGGATTGAAATTATATGGTAAAAATCCAACTATAGCACCTGCAAGTGCTGTTATCATTATAATTGCTATTGTTGGTGAATTATTTAAAGCAAATATAATTAATAATGATAAACAAGATATTAGAGTTATTCCAGATGATAGTCCATCTAGCCCATCCATCAAATTAATTGCATTTGTTATTCCTACAATCCAACCTATTGTAAGTATTATTGAAATTAGTTCATTTATTTCTGCCGAATGAATGAATGGTATATTTATATTTCCAAGTCTTAGCCCAAAAGATGTTACAATTATAGCTGCTAATAATTGGCCTGAAAGTTTTACTAGTGGTTTTATGTTTTTTATATCGTCTATAAAACAAGTAATACCAAGCACAAAAGCACCTAAGAAATAACCTATTATTTTCATAAAATAATGTTCTTGAAATAAATCTAAGTTGCCTTCGTTTTCTATTGTCATTGTGAATATTAAATAACACATTGATACTATAAATCCACAAATAACAGCAATTCCACCAAGTTTTGGTATTGGTCTACTATGCATTCTTCTATTATCTTTTGGTATATCTACTGCTCCTACTTTAATTGCTAACTTTATTGAATATGGTGTCATCATAAACGCTGTTATAAAAGCAAGTAAAAACGCTATTGCAATATCTCCCCACATATGGTTTTGCACCTCTTATTTCATATTTTCTTTTTCTATTTCTTCTATTAATTTAATTCTTTCTTCATGTCTTCCACCTTCAAATTCTGTTGCTATCCATATTCTTAATATGCAAATTGCTTCGTTTACAGTAAGTTCGTCTGCACCTAATGTTAGTATATTGCTATCATTATGCATTCTTGCATATTTAGCCATATTTTCGTTTAGGCAGTTTGTTGCTCTAATTCCTTTAAATTTATTTGCAACAATGTTCATTCCTAAACCAGATCTACATATTAAAATTCCTTTTTCGCATTCTTTTGATTGAATACTTTTAGAAACTTCTTTTGCTATAGTTGGATATTCAGCTCTTTCCTCTGAAAAACATCCGAAATCTTTATATTTTATCTCTTTTTCTTCTAAGTATTTTTTTATTTCTTCTTTTAATTTGTATCCTCCATGATCACTACCAATAGCTATCATTTTTATCCCTCCATTTCTGAAAGAATAATAACACAAATTATTACATTTTACAATGTTTTTTATAAAATTGCTTGCATTTTTCCGTATCACGTGTTAAAATGGTTTCTGTTATAGTTTATTTCATATAAGGAGGTGCAAACACAATGCCAAATATTAAATCAGCAATGAAAAGAGTAAAAGTTATCGAAAAGAAAACTATGAGAAATAATATGATTAAATCAGGTTATAGAACAGCTGTTAAAAAATTTGAACAAGCTTTAGAATCAGGAAATGTTGAAGAAGCAAAAGCTTTATTTTCTGAAGCTACTAAAAAAATAGACCAAGCTTGCACAAAAGGTGTTTTAGTAAAAAATACTGCTGCTAGAAAAAAATCTAGATTAGCTAAAAAATTAAACGCTGCTATAGCTTAAGTTTAAATTAATATATAAAAAATTATGCATAGTTTTAAGAAAGCAATTTTAAAATTGCTTTCTTTTTTTATTCTCTTATTTCTTTTGCTAATTTTCCTATTGCTTTTGTTTCTATCCTTGAAACATATGAACGTGATATTCCCATTTCTTGCGCTATTTCATTTTGTGTTTTTGGTTTGTTTCCATCTAAACCGAATCTCAAATTTATTATTGTTCTTTCTCTATCTTTTAAAATACTAGAAATTTTACTATATAATTTTTTTATCTGTAATTTCAAATCTACTTGGTCATCTATTGTTTTTTCATCTGCAACTAATACTTCTTGTAAGGTTACAACATTCGAATCTTTATCTTCTCCTATTGTGTCATTTAAATATACTTCGTTTTGTAATTTTTTTGTACTTCTTAAGTACATTAAAATTTCATTATCAATACATCGACTTATATATGTTGATAATTTTGAACCTTTATCAACATTAAAACTATTAATTCCTTTTATAAGTCCTATGCTTCCTATTGAAATCAAATCATCTGTATCTACATTTGAAGTAGAGTATTTTTTTGCAACATGTGCTACTAAGCGCAAATTTCTTTCTATAAGTATATTTCTAGCTTCTTCATTTCCTTCTTTTAATTGTTTTAGATATAAAGCTTCTTCAGCTTGTGTAAGTGGTTCAGGAAATAAATTGCTACTTTGAATGTATCCAACAACTAAAATAGCTGATTTTATAAAACCTAAAAAACCAAAAAGTGAAAGGGTATGTAACATAAATGCACCTCCATTTTGCTTATAACAAATTATATGAAATAGCAAAATAGAAAGTGCATGACCTATAAAAATAAATATTTTTACATTTTTCTTTTTTGTGAATAATATGCAAATTCGGCAACTAATTCATCTGGAAACAATTTACTGCCTAACCTTGCAAGTTTTATTTCAAATCTTGGTATTATCTTAAATTTTCCTTTTAACATTTTATTAACTGCATATCTTGCAACCTCTTGGCTATTAGCCTCTTTCAATCCAAAACGAACTCCTGCTACATTATTAAAATTTGTAGCTACAGGACCAGGACATAATACACTTATTTGAACCTTTGACTTCATTTTTTTTAATTCTTTTTGTATTGCTTGTGAAAGTCTAAAAACATAATTTTTTGTACTGTAATATGTTGCCATTAAAGGTCCTGGCATAAAACCTGCAACAGAAGCAACATTTAAAATTGTACCTTTATTTACTTTAACCATATCTTTTAAAAATAATTTAGTTAATATATGAACTGCTTCAACATTAGTTCTAATCATATTTAGTTCTATATCCAAGTTAGTTTCAGTAAACTTACCAAATAAACCAAAACCAGCATTATTTACTAAAATATCTATATTCTCAAACTCACTTTTTACATCTGTATACAACTTTTTGCATTCAGTTTCGTTACTTAAATCAACTGTTTTTATATACACCTTTTGATTATCATTTTGTTTTTCTAAATCTTGTTTCAACTCTATTAACTTTTTTTCATCTCTGGCAACAATAATCAAATTGTAACCTTTATAAAAAAGTTCCCTAGCAATATCTCTCCCAATTCCAGAAGAAGCTCCTGTTACTAAAGCTATCATAAGATTCACCTTCCTTTACAAATATAATAGCAATAATAATTTATTTTTTCAAGAAAAAAACAAATTATACAAAAATAACATAAGCCTGTCCCAAAAGTTACAAAAAATGTAACTTTGGGACAGACCCTAATTTACCTTTGGACTGTCCCTAATTAACTAATTAATATGTTTACCCTAATGCAACATCTAATACCATCATTATTACAAATCCTATTAATGTGAATAGTGCCATTACGTCTTTTCTTTCGTTTGATTGGCTCTCTGGTATTAGTTCTTCTACTACTACGTATATCATTGCTCCTGCTGCAAATGCTAGCAAAAATGGTAGAAACATTCTTATTTTAGCTACTAGCAGTGCTCCTATTACTGCTGATATCGGTTCTACTATTCCACTTAGCATTCCATAAAAAAATGCTTTTTTTCTACTGAATCCTTCTCTTCTTAGTGGTACGCTTACTGCTGTTCCTTCTGGAAAGTTTTGCAACCCTATTCCTAATGCTAATATGCATGCAGATATTAGATTTGCTCCTTCTAAGTTATATGCAAGTGAACCAAATGCTACACCTACAGCCATTCCTTCTGGTATGTTGTGTAAAGTTATTGAAAATATAAGCATTAAACATCTTTTTAAACTTTTTCGTTCTTGTTTTTTATCTATATTTCTATTATCTTTTTGTTTATCACTTATTATGTCAAATGCTTTATCTCCTATAAATAATAGTATTCCTCCACATAAAAATCCTGCTGCTACAATTAGCCATGGTATCATATTTAATGTTTCTGCCATTTCTATTGCTGGTGATAATAATGACCAAAATGAAGCTGCAATCATTACACCTGCTGCTAATCCTAACATTCCATCCATTATTCCTTTTTTTACTCTTTTAAAGAAAAATACTATTGCTGCTCCGTAGAGCAGTTACTCCCCATGTAAAAAGTGTTGCGATTAAGGTTTGAAATACATAATTAGAATTAATAAAATAGTCTATCAAAATACTTCACCCCTGTATTATGATATGACTATTTCATTTTATTTGTGTATACATAATTAGTTTTATTTTATCCTAAAGCTACATCTAAAATCATCATTACCACAAACCCTATTGCTACTCCTATTGTTCCTATATTTGAGTGTTCTCCTGCTTGTGATTCTGGTATTAGTTCCTCTACTACTACATATATCATTGCTCCTGCTGCAAATGAAAGTATATATGGAAGTATTGGTACAACTGCTTTGGTAAACAGTATTGTTATTATCGCTCCTATTGGTTCTACAACTCCTGAAAGTGCTCCATACATAAATGCTTTTGGTTTGCTCATTCCTTCACTTTTTAATGGCATTGATATTATTGCGCCTTCTGGAAAGTTTTGTATCGCAATTCCAATAGCAAGCGCAAAAGCTCCTGCCATTGCTATTCCTGTGTTCCCTATTATTGCTCCTGCAAATGTTACACCTACTGCCATTCCCTCTGGTATATTATGGAGTGTAACTGCCAAAACAAGCATTGTAGTTTTTTTAAGTTTTGTTTTTATTCCTTCTGGCTTATCGCTTTCCAAGTGCATATGCGGAATTAAACTATCTAATACAAGTAAAAATACTATTCCAAATAAAAATCCTATACTTGCCGGTATCCAAGCAATTTTTCCTTGTTCTTTTGCCATATCTATAGATGGCATAATTAACGACCATATTGAAGCTGCTATCATTACTCCAGATGCAAATCCTAAAAGTATTTTTTCTACTTTCATATTCATTTTATTTCTCATAAAGAATACCATTGCAGCTCCAAGTACTGTGCCTAATAATGGAATTCCTAACCCTAATAACAATTGCATAATTATCACCTTTTTCTTTTTATAGCGGTCAATGATCGCCGCTACATGTTATTAAATTAATTTATCATTATGTTTATATCATAAATTTTTTATAATATAATAGCGTAAACAATTTATTTAAAATGGTCTATTATTTTTATTCATTTGCTTTTAAACTAGAAACCATATCTATTTTATTTATTTTTCTTGCAAGGAATTTAGATACTAAGTATGATACTAAAAATGTTCCTATTGTTGCTATTATATATGTTTCTATGTTTATGTGTGCTCCAAAATCGTAGCTTTCTTCTATAGCTGTTTTGAATAGCCAATCTACTAAATAATATCCTGCCGGTAGTCCTAGTATAATTGAAATAGCAGCAATTATATTATTTTGTTTTATATATATTTTTTTAATTTGCTTATCTTTAAATCCTAATACTTTTAAGGTTGCAAATTGATATTGCTTTTCTGTATATGATAATATTCCTAAATTGTATATTATTACTGCTCCTAGTATAACTGCAATTACAATTATAAGTGTTACCATTGTTCGCATAGTTTCTATCATATTTGACATTCCATCTTTTAGTTTATCTATATTTGATATTACTTCTACATTTTCTATTTCTTTCTTGCCACTTAAATCTGTATTTGTATATAATGAATCTGGCTTATATTCTATTCCTAAGCTTTCTAAGTATTTTCTTGTCATTGTTACATTTTGATTTTGTGGGTCTTTATTAAATCCTACTATTTTTGAAGTATAATATGTATTATTACCAGATATATGCCAAGTTATTTCATCTCCTATTTTATAACCTTTAGTATCTGCTAATTTGTAGGTTACATATACACCTTCATCGTTATTTAATTCTATAAATTTATTTTTATTGTCTACAAATCTTATATAATCTTTTGCATCTGTTACAAAAATGTTATTAGATTCTCTTTCATCATTATTATCTTTTATTTCAATATATAAAGATTCTGATGTGCTATTTCCATATTCATCTGTTAATTTATTTAAGTTTTCTGCACTAATGTCACTCTTTAAGCTTAATTTATAGTCGAAATTATAAATAGTATTAAATTGTAATCCTATAAAATAATCCATACTGTTTAACATTCCTATTGCACATACTATTAGCATGCAGCAGCACGTTACTCCAACTACAGCAGTTATTGTTCTTGCTTTGTTTCTAATAATATCTCTAATATTCCATTTTGTGGAAAAATTCATTTTTTTGAAAATTCCTTTTGTTGTAATATTTAATGACTTTTTCTTTACTTTTGGAATTGAACTTCTTAAAGTTTCTGCTGTATTTTCTTTTAATATATTTCTTGTTGTTAAATATGTCACAAAAGATACTACTAAAACTACAGCGGCTGCAACAATAAATGAATCTTTTTTTATTATTGCCATACCATTTGGTATTTCAAAAAAGCTCATTTCTAGATTTATAAATACATCTCCTATGAAATATCTACCTGCAAATAATCCACATATTGCAGCAATAATTGAAATCCAAAAACTATAGCCAATATAATGTTTTACAATTTTTATTTTCTTGAATCCAAGTGCTTTTAATGTTCCAATTTGTATTCTTTGTTTTTGAACAACTCTTGTCATTGTTGTAATAACTGACAAAATAGCTATAAATAAGAATAATCCAGAAAATACTCCTATATATGTTTTCCCTTCATCAACTTCTCCTTGATATTGTGAATATGATGCTGTATCTTTAATATCTATTATTGTAACATTTTCCATTTTGTCTTCTATGCTGTTTTTTACTTTACTTAGTTCATTTACATCTTCAACATCTACCATAGCATAATTATATTTTAAATAATCTCTGTAATTAAAATCTTTAAAATACGTATTGAATATTTCTTCATCTGTAATATTTGCTTCTTTCATCACTTGATTTTTAATGTAACCTTCTAGTTCATTTGTTGACATGTAAACAAATCCAAACATTTTGTGATCTGGATATATTTGAGATTCATCTTTAACATCATATACGTGGTCTGGAACATTTATTAGTCCTATAATTTCTTCATCAAAAACATACCCATCGTATTTTATTTTTAAGTTATCTCCTACTTTTAAATTATTTGCTTCTGCATAAAATTGATCTACCCAAATTCCTTTTGTATTTTTATTAAATTCTTTACCATCTACTATATAAAATTTTGAAATTTCATTGCTATCTATAAAACTTGCTTGCAAAGTAACATCACTATTTTCTTCCAAAATAGTATTTATAACTAGCTTTCCTTCAACATTTTTTACATTATCTATATTTTTAATATCTTCTATTTTGCTCTCATTTATCTCGCCTAAAACATTTAAGTCTTGTAAATTATAATTACCATAAAATTTATCTGCAGTTTCTTGCATTCCTTCCATATAGCCTTCTATTCCGCTATATGCCATAATTCCTATAAATACCATTAAAAATATAGTAATAAACTGTGATAAGTTTTGCTTTATGTCTCTACATAATTTTTTATTTAAAATTTTCATCTTTCCCTCCATTTTCTACCAATTAACTTCGTCTATTTCTTTAGGATTTTCGTTTGATACTACACTTTCAATTTTTCCGTTTTTTACTCTTATTACTGTATCTGCAATTTCTGCAAATAAACTATTATGTGTAACTACTATTACTGTATTATTTCCATTGTTTGCATCGCATTGTTTTTTTAATAGTTTTAATACTTCTACACCTGTTTTTGAGTCTAATGCTCCTGTTGGTTCATCACACAATAATAATTTAGGGTTTTTAGCTATTGCTCTGGCAATAGAAACTCTTTGTTGCTCTCCACCTGATAATTGGTTTGGAAATTTATTTATATGTTCTATTAACCCCACCGCTTCTAATGCACTTTTGCTATCTCCTGCATTTTTTACAATGTCTTTTACAATTTCAACATTTTCTAACACTGTAAGTGTTGGTAAAATGTTATAAAATTGAAAAATAAATCCTATATTTTCTGCTCTATATTCACTTAGTTTTTCTTCATTATAGTTTGAAATATTTTCATCATCTATAATTATTTGACCGCTTGTTGGTGTATCCATACCTCCTATTAAATTAAGTAATGTAGATTTACCTGCACCTGAAGGTCCTAATACTACAACAAATTCTCCTTCGTTTATATTAAGGTCAATATTGTCTAGTGCTTTAAACTCTTTTTCTCCTGTTTTATAAACCTTACTAACATTTTTTAATTCTACTATTTTTTTCATTCTTTCCTCCTTATATGAAATTTTTTTCACATTTTCTTGTATATTATATTTTTTTATAGTATAATTGTCAATAGAATTTGAAATTTATTTCATATTTTAAATTTATAACTTCTTTAAAGTCCGCTCCATCTTGCATGGTGAAGGATATTTTCTTTCTCCACGTTTTCGAAAGAAAAATGCTTCACCATCGTGGAGCTATATACAACAATCGTAACAATAAATAATATTAAAAAATATTGTAATAATTTGACATAATCTTGTTTTCATTTTATAATTTAGTCTATGATGGAGGTTTGTAATGAAAGAAAGTTCTATTAGGGAACCTGTTCAAAAGCGTTCTATTGAGAAAAAGGAAAAAATAATTAAATGTGGTTTTGAGTTAATTTGTAAGAAAGGTTATTATAATACTAATACTGCTGAAATTGCTAAAGCTGCAGGTGTTTCTACCGGTATTGTTTATAATTATTTTAAAGATAAACATGATATTTTAATTGAGGGTATTAAAATTTATGCAGATGATATTTTTTATCCTATGTTAAATATTGCTGAAACTGAAATTAATAAAAATAACATTGAAAATGTTTTACGAGAAATGATTAATAAATTTATAGAAAATCATAAACTTTCTCAACAAGCACACGAAGAAATAACAGCTATGACACATTCTGATAAAGAAATTGCTGAATTTTTTCATAAACATGAAATAAAAATGACAGAAAATATAACAAACTTATTAATTCAAAATGGATTTAATTCTGAAAATTTGTCTGAAAAAGTTCATATAATAATAGGTTTAATAGATAACCTATGTCATGAAATTGTTTATCATAAACATTCAAATATGAATTACGATATAATGACAAATTTAGTTTTGCAAACTATTGTGAAATTAATAAATGAATAAATTTGGTGAAATTAGGGACGGGGTCAAAAATCACTATGAAAGATGATTTTTGACCCCGTCCTCAATTTACCCGATTTAATCTAAATTTCAACAAAATCACATTTTTGCAAGTATTTCAAATGTTTTTATCACACTTTTGCATTTTTTTCTGTACTATCTATTATTTTGCCATCTTCTATCATATATGAATATGTATTACTTAAGTCTATCGAAAAGTTTTGATTATTGAATTCTTTATTTATTTCTTCTCTTTCATTTGGTCTATTTTCTCCTTTTTGAAAGTCTCCAAATCTATCTAACATAGAAGTTGCAGCTGTTATTGTATTGTTGTAATTTAAGTATGCAAAAATTAGTATAGTCCCAATTAAAATTATAAATATTGAAAACATTATTATAAAAAAAACTTTATTCTTTAGTTTTTTAATCATTTTTCTCCTCCAATTTATAGCCTATTCCTCTTACTGCTTTTATAATAACCTTAGATTTTAGTAATTTCAATTTTTTCCTAATAAATGAAATATACACTTCCACATTGTTGTATTCTGCATCACTTTCATATCCCCAAATTTTATTTGCTAACATTTCTCTACTTACAACAATGTTTTTATTAATTATTAATAATTGAAGTAGCTCTAGCTCTTTTCCATTTATAACTATAGAATTTTCTCCACAAGTAAGTTTGCAAGTATCTAAATTTAGTTTTAAATCTCCATAACCTAAAATATTAATATCTTCTAAATTGTTATTTCTTTTTAATATTACTTTAACTCTTGCAAGTAACTCTCTTGTGTGGAATGGCTTTGTTACATAGTCATCTGCTCCATTTTCCAAACCTTGCAATTTGTCCTCTATCTGGCTTTTAGCTGTTAGCATTATAACTGGTGTAGTTACTTTTTCTCTTCTTATAGAATTTAGAATCTCAAAACCATCTTTTCCTGGAAGCATTACATCTAAAATTATAAGGTCATAAATTCCTGTCAAAGCTTCATATTCTCCTGCTTGTCCATTTGTAATAATATTAACATCAAATTTCTCATTTTTTAAAATTTCTGCAACAGCATCCGCTAATGCATATTCATCTTCAATTATAAGTATTTTCATAAACTCTCCTCCAATTTATTATATATTAATATATTTTTATTGAAGTTTTATTGAAATTCAGAAAGTTTTATTTCATTTCACTTGCTATAAATTCTACGACATCATCTTCGTTTACATTAATTAGTTTCTTATCTTCTTCTGTTATATCCGTAAAATATTTATTATTTGCTTTATATTTTGAAATTGAGTTTAAAGGATACCCAGGGTTAATCTTATCTGATATTTTATCTACCATATAAAAATTATCTTTACACCATGTATATGTTTTTTCTTCTCCTTTTTCATTTATTACAGCTAAACCGTAAATCCATTTACAATCTACTCTTCCATTTTTTCCGTATTTCTTTACTAATTTTGTATAATGTTCTAACATTTCTTCATCATTTAATGTTTTTCCATTTACTCTTCTTACAAATAAACCTGGTTGTGCTTCTTCTGGTACATTTTCTAAATACAAAGTATCATCCATTCCCATTGATGGCATTTTAGTTTTTTTATAACATTCTCTTGCTTTTATTAATGCATTTTCAATCGCATTTTTTCCATTTTCTTCAACATTTAAAGTTAAATCCAAGTCTTTTAAAGATATTACTTCTATATTTTGTTTTAATAACCCCTTTGAAAAGCGTTTTGCTTTTGAAGGATTTCCTGTGGCAAATACTATTTTTTTCATCTTATTTTATTACCTCCATTTGTCCTACTTTTTTCTACATTTCTATTATTTTTTCCCATTCTAGTTCTTGTTTTCCAAAGTGTCCATAATTTGTTGTTTTCTTATATATTGGTTTATTTAATTTTAAATAATTTATTATTCCTCTTGGTGTTAGGTCAAATTTGCTTTCTATTTTTTTAACTATTTCATTTTCTGGTATTGTATTTGTTCCAAAGGTTTCTACAAATATCGAAATTGGTTTTGCAACTCCTATTGCATAAGATAGCTCTATTTCACATTTTCTAGCATAACCATTTGCAACAATATTTTTTGCAATATGTCTTGCCATATATGATGCTGATCTATCAACTTTTGTTGCATCTTTTCCTGAAAAAGCTCCTCCTCCGTGTCTTGAATAGCCACCATATGTGTCTACTATTATTTTTCGTCCTGTTAGCCCACTATCTCCTAAAGGTCCACCAATTACAAATCTTCCTGTTGGATTAATATAGTATTTTGTATTTTCATCTAACAAATTTTTAGGAACTATTTCATTTATAACTTTCTCTTTTATATCTTGTTTTAAAGTCTCTTGCTCAACATTTTCATTATGTTGTGTTGAAACAACTATTGTATCTATTCTAATAGGTTCATTATTTTCATATTCAACTGTTACTTGTACTTTTCCATCTGGTCTTAAATAATTTATAATATTATTTTTTCTTACATATGCAAGTCTTTCGGCTAATTTATGAGCTAAATAAATAGGCATTGGCATATAATTTTCTGTTTCATCACAAGCAAAGCCGAACATTATACCTTGGTCTCCTGCTCCTTCAGATATTATAGCTTGTCCCGATTTTTCCTCTAAGGATTCATCTACTCCAAGGGCTATATTTGCAGATTGCTTAGAAATATTTATTTCTATTTTACAAGTTTTATAGTCCATATCTGTATTTGCATTATCATACCCTATTTCTTTAATCACATTTCTCACAATTTTCTCAATATCCACACTTGCTTTAGAAGTTATCTCACCAGTAATAAATACAACTCCTTTACTAGCAACTGTTTCACATGCTACTCTTGAATTTTCATCTTTTTCTAAATAAGCATCTAAAATACTATCTGAAATATAATCGCACAATTTGTCCGGATGTCCCTCTGTAACACTTTCTGATGTAAATAATCTTTTCATTATTTTTCACCTCTACTATAATTTTTTCTAATATATAATCTTAAATATAAAGTTCTAACTGCTCTATCTATCCCACACGCAAGTGATAAACCATATAATCCTAAATTAAAACATTTTACAAAATATGCATATGGAACTCTTACACATAAACCACCTATAAAAGCCATCATTCTTATTGCTTTAGTATCTTTATTTGCAGATAAATATGCTCTATAATTACAACTTGCAACAGTCATCACAAATTCTGTTAAATATAACCCTATGAAAGGTTTACAAGTTTCCCAACTAATAGCACGTCCCATCATCCACCAAGTTGGATACACTAGTAAAAATGCTAATATTACTGAAAATGCCGTTCCTATAACTTCTATTTTGTCTACTTTTTTTATTAAATATTTATTTTCATTTTCTATATCTTTTGAATATGCAATTAATAAACCTGAATAATATCCTTCAATAGACTCACTCAATAAATCTGAAACTCCAACGCAAACACAATGTATTGCATATGGCTCTGTTCCAAATGAGCTAGCAACATGCATATAAAATAAATTAACTATTCTTTGTACTATTTTATTAAACACTAAATCTTTTCCATATTTTACTAATTCTTTAATATACTTAATAGAAATTTTTCCTATTTCAAATTTAGATAATATTAGAAATAAAGCACTACTAACACATGTAGATAAAATTGTTGCTATGTATATTCCTTTTTCATTAAAACCATATTTTACACTTATAAGGTCTCCAACTATGTTCACTATAGAAGAAGCAATAACAATTACAAAAATAGTTTTTGTTTTTTCATTTACCTTCAAATTATTTCTAGGAACATAACCTAAAGCAACAAGTGGTAATTGAATCGCTTTTAATTTTAAAATAACTGTTAATATTTCTCTTGTATCTTGTTCAAGTTCATATATATACGTTATTTTATAAGCAAAGCAATATATTAAAATACTTGTAATTATTGCAAAAAACATTATCATTGCCATTGCTGAAGTATTTATATCTTTATAATTCTTTTTATCTCGTACTAATATAATGCTATGTGCTTGACTTATACATGTTTGAACAGTATTTATTGCCCAATTTAATGTAACAAATGATGTAAAAACTATTATTGCAGTTTTTCCTATTGAATTACTTATAGATTTATCTATTGTTACTAAAATTGTATTTGAAAATTCTATAAAAATATATGGTAGTACAAAAATTAGTGTTTGTATTATTTCTTTTCTCTTCATTTTTTTCCTTTTCCTAATATTTAATAAGCTACTTCATATTTTGCAACCTTATTTTTATTATAATCTTTTAATTTTCCTTTATAAACTAAATTTATATTTTTTAAATTTTTAAAATCTTGCGGTTTAATTATATCTGGTAACTTATTCTCTATTTTTGCTTTTTCAAATAAATACTTAACAAACTCTGCACAATAAAAAGTATCTTTATAATGAATTTTTTTATTAATGCTAACCGCAAACAATCCAATAATATTAAACTTATATTTTTCTTTATTATTTTTAAAAGCATTTATTTCATTACTTATATCTTCATATTTAGTATTATCAATTTTCAAAGAATATATTTCTGTTTGAGTATTCTTAAACCTCTTAAAAGTTCCAAAATCAATACCCTCGTGAACAAAGCCACCAATAAATGGATTGTTTGCATGTAATCTACCAAAACTATACAATTCATTTAGTTCCTCATCTAAAGCAATAGAAATATGAGAAAATTCATCTTTAGTATAACACTTAATAATAGTAGATAATGTAGTTCCAGTATGAGTAAGAACTAAATAAATCTTTTTCACAAAATCACCAAACTTTTTTTATTACATTTATATATTATATTTTTTATAAAATTTAATATTACAAAACATCAACAACAGTTTACATTAATACCTTATAAAAATCAAGCCAAAGTAAAACCTGTCCCAAAAAGAGCAAAAAATGTAACTTTGGGACAGACCCAAAGTTACATTTTTTGTAAATCTGGGTCTGTCCCTTATTTTTTTATTCTACTCTTAATGCATTTACTGGGTCTTTTTTTGCTGCCATTTTTGCTGGTATCCATCCTCCTATTAGTGTTAGTACTATACTTATAATTATTAAGGTTATTGCGTGCATTGGATTTAGTTTTGCTACATTTTCTAGTTGTGTTAGATTTAGAATAACTTTATTTATTGGTATTGTAAGTAGGTTTGCTATGGTAATTCCTAATATTCCTGAACATAGTCCTATTATAAATGTTTCTGCATTAAATACTCTTGTTACGTCTTTTTTTCTGGCTCCAAGTGCTCTAAGTATTCCTATTTCTTTTGTTCTTTCTAAAACTGATATATACGTTATTATTGCAATCATTATTGTTGATACTATTAAGGAAATTGTTGAGAAGGCTATTAATACTATTGTTATGGCATCCATTATTCCTCCTGAAAGTGTTGTTATTGTTTCTGCATAATCTGTATAAATTATTTTATCATCATCTGATTTTCCTTCATTATATTTATCTAAATATTCTAATATTTCTTTTTTTGTTTCAAAGTTTTTAGGGTAAATTTGAATCATAACTGGTACTGTGTCAGTCCCTAAATATGCTAGTGTTGTGTCTTTTGTGCTTGCACCTTGATTGCTTGAATCTTCTTCAAATTTTTCTCCTGTAAGTATATTGTAATCTTTGTTTTCTTGTGCTTTTACTATTGCAGATTCATTGTTTTTTTCAATTACATATTTCATTAATTTTTGTGTATATGTTAAGCCATTTCCACTCATTTCTGCAAATTTATTATCTTTTTTTCCTCTTATAATTCCACATATCTTTAAAGTTACTGCATTTTCATTATTATACATTTCTTCGTAATTTGTATTTATTGTATAAAACTCTCCATTGTTTTTATATAAATTATCGTTTAGTATTAATTTAAATTCTTTACCTACTATTTCATCAAAGTTTATAGAATCCACATTGTCATAACCTATAGCTTTTAATATTGTAGAGTTTAATTGATTTTTAGTATTTATTAATAATAAAATATCCTCTTTTTCCGTTGGCATTTTTCCATTTATAAGTTCAAAATTTTCTTTTATTATTGTATCTTCTCTGCCTTCTTCAATTTGTTCTGGAAGTGGAAAGAATGTTGTTTGGCTATCTAACATTTTATAATCATTATTATTTTTAGTAATAACATTTAAGTTCGTAGCTCTATTATAACTTATACCACCTATCAAATCCGGATTTATATTTTCTATATAATTTACATATTCTTTTGTAAATTTATTTGTATGTGTTATATCTTCTAATTGTTTTTGTGGATATATTTTGCTTTCATCAATTTCTTTTTCTTCATTTTCACTACTGTTTGTCATTTCTGCAAAAGATTCCTCATCCATATTCATTGCAACTTGTGATATTGCAATAGGCATTTGTGACAATGTATTTTTTTGAAATTCATCTATTTGTATATCAAATCCATTAGATAAAGAAAGTATCAATGCAATTCCTATAATTCCAATGCTAGAAGCAAAGGCAGTAAGCAAAGTTCTACCTTTTTTGGTCCAAATATTTGTAAATGATAATTTAAGAGCTGTAACAAATCCCATAGATGTTTTCTTTAATTTATATTCCTGCTGACTATTTCCTTGCTCTTTTTCATTATTTGTATCGTTTATAACTAAACCATCTTTTACTTCCACAATTCTTGTTGCATATTTCTCTGCTAGTTCTGGATTATGTGTTACCATTATTACTAATTTATCTTTAGCAATATCTTTTATTAGCTCCATTATTTGTACAGATGTTGTAGAATCTAAAGCTCCAGTTGGCTCATCTGCAAGTATAATTTCTGGATTATTAACCAATGCTCTTGCAATAGCAACTCTTTGCATTTGCCCTCCAGATAACTGATTTGGCTTTTTATGTGCATGTTCTTTTAATCCAACTTTTTCTAGCACTTCCATTGCCCTTTTTTTCTTTTCCTTTGAAGAAACTCCAGACAAAGTCATACTAAGCTCAATATTTCCTAGCACTGAAATGTGTCCAATTAAATTATAACTTTGAAAAATAAAACCTATGGAATTATTTCTATAAGCATCCCAATCTTTTTCCTTAAATTTCTTTGTAGATTTTCCTTTAATTATTAAATCACCAGAATCATAATGATCTAATCCTCCAATTATATTAAGCAAAGTTGTTTTCCCACTACCACTTGAACCTAAAATTGCAACAAATTCCTTGTCACCAAAATTTAGGTTAATACCTTTTAAAGCCTGCTGAACAAAATCACCTGTTTTAAAACTCTTTTTAACATTTTTTAACTCTAACATATTTCAAATCCTTTCCATTTTTAAGTATACGTATTTTACCATTAAAATATTAAAAAGTAAATGTAAGTTATAAACCTGTCCCAAAAAGAACAAAAAATGCAACTTTGGGACAGACCCAAAGTTACATTTTTTGTAAATCTGGGTCTGTCCCTTATTCTTTATTTTATCTCTATTTTTTCTTCTACTATTTGACATATTAGTTCTGCTGTTTTTTCTACTCCTAGTGTGTCACTGTTTATGCTTATATCGTAGTTTGCACTGTCGTTCCATTCTTTTTCTGTATAGTATTTGTAGTGGTTTGCTCTTTGTTTGTCTATTCTTTTTATCTCTTTTTCAGCTTTGGCTTTGTCTAATCCGTATATTTCTGTTGCTCTTTTTATTTTGTCTTCCATATTGCTATGTATAAATACTTTTATTACGTTTTCCATGTCTTTTAATATAAAGTCTGCACATCTTCCAATTATTACACATGATTCTTTTTCTGCTACTTCTTTTATTAGTTTTGATTCTTCTATAAATAGTTCATCGGAATTGTTAAATTCTGAATAGAATCCGTTATTTAGTACTGCTAATGCATCTCTTTTTTGTTCGTTGCTTTCTATATATTCTTCTGAAAATCCTGTTTTTTCTGCTACTTTTTCTATAAATTCTTTATCATATAATTTTATTCCTAATTTTTCTGCAATTAGTCTTCCTACATATCTTCCACCAGAGCCGTATTCTCTTGATACTGTAATTACTACATGTTTTGATAACTTGTTATCTATACTTGTATCGTCTGGAAGCGCTTCGCTTTTTATATTTGTTTGTTTTAAGTGTTTTACTTCTATTATTAATAATGTAGATGCTATTATAAATGCTAGTAAATCTGCAAATGGTCCTGCAAATAATACTCCTTTGATTCCAAACATACTACTAAATATTATCATTGCTGGTATTAAGAATAATATTTGTCTTGATAATGATAGTATTGCACTTCTACTGCTTTTTCCTATTGCTTGGAAAAATATTCCAG
Organism: uncultured Clostridia bacterium; assembly: GCA_934155165.1. Classification (GTDB taxonomy): domain Bacteria; phylum Bacillota; class Clostridia; order TANB77; family CAG-508; genus Merdicola. The sequence goes on from CAKPGS010000017.1 coordinate 26,187, forward strand.
ATGGTATTTGTATTCCATTAAATATAGTAAGCATTAAATAAATTCTAAATGCCATACATGCAAATTCCATATATTTTTCGTCCCCACTACCAAATATTGATATTAATTTATCTGGTATTGTTTGGAATAAAATAAATGCACATGTACTAATAATAACACTTGTACCTAGTACAATTTTTAGTGTTTGTTTTACTCTATCGAATTTTCTTGCTCCATAGTTATATCCAAATATTGGTTGTGCTCCTGCTGCAATACCTATTATTATACTGTTTAATATTTGGCTTATTTTCATTACTATTCCTAATACAGTAATTGGTATTTCTGAACCAAATTCTGATTGTGCTCCATATTTACCAAGCAAATTATTTTCTGCAGCCATAACAAAAACTATACTCATTTGAGTTATAAAACTGCTTATTCCAAGTGTTGATACTTTTTTTACAACATTTCCTTTTAATTTAAAGCTATCTTTTGAAACTTTAATTGATTTAAATCTTTTAATATATATTATATTTAATACGAATGTTACAATTTGACTTGCAACAGTTGCTATTGCTGCTCCTTCTACTCCCATTTTAAATACAAATATAAATATTGGGTCTAGAATTGTATTTAAAATTGCACCTGTAAGCATTGTTGTCATTGAATACTTTGGACTTCCATCCGCTCTTATAATTGAGTTTAATGTTGTTCCCATTATCATAAATGGTAACCCTATGGCAATTATTCCTCCATATTTTAAGGCATATTCTCTTAAGTTTTCTGTACAACCAAATAAATTTAATAATTGTGGTAAAAATATTAATGTTGCAATACAAAATACTATAGCTATTATTGCAGATATTGCTATACCATTTCCAACACCTTTTGCCGCTTCTTCCTTTTTATTTTCTCCTAGTTTTAAACTTAAATATGCAGAAGCACCATCACCAAACATAAGTGCAAATGCTAAACATATCATTGTTAATGGAAACACTACATTTGTTGCTCCATTTCCTAAATAACCAACTCCCCAACCAATAAAAATTTGGTCTACTATATTGTAAAGTGAATTTACAAGTAGTGAAATAATACAAGGAATTGAGAATTTTTTAATTAATTTTCCTATTTTTTCTGTTCCTAAAATATTTGTTTCTTCTTTTTCCATTTCTTCCTCCTTCTTACGTTTGCTAATGAATTCAAACATTTTTCACATAAAAGAACAACACCTACAAAAATGTGTTGTTCGTTAGTCATTATTTTATTAAATAATGTTCGTTTCCATTTATCTTTTTATTTTCAGCATTTCTTAATATATCATAATTGTTCTAAATTGTCAAATAATTTTTCCTCCACCTACAACAATATCATCTAAGTAAAACACCGCAGATTGCCCTGGAGTTATTCTTGCAACTGAATTTTCAAATTCTACTTTCATAGTATTATTATCTATCATTTGTATTGTTGCTGTTTCTTCCTTACTAGAATATCTTGTTTTTACATTTACTTTCATTTTTTCTTTTATTTCATCGAATAGTAATAAATTTATATCTGTTACATACATTTCCTTTTTGTATATTTCATCTTTTACTCCAACTATTACTTCGTTTTTTTCTTTATTAAATCCTACAACAAATAATGGTTCTTTGTAAGATATTCCAAGTCCTTTTCTTTGTCCTATTGTGTAATTGTATAGTCCATTATGTTTTCCTAAAATTTCACCTTTTGTAGTTACAATATTTCCTTTTTTAGGTTTAATATCAGAATTGTTTTCCAAGAATTTTTTATAATTTCCATCTGGTACGAAACATATATCTTCACTATCTGGCTTATTTGCTACTTTTAAGTTATTTTCTCTTGCTATTTCTCTTATTTGTTCTTTATCTTCAAAATCTGCTAAAGGAAATAATACATGTTCTATTAATTCTTTTGGAATATTCCATAATACATAACTTTGATCTTTTCTACCTGCTTTTGACTTCTTTAGCAC
>CAKPGS010000018.1 GCA_934155165.1 uncultured Clostridia bacterium
CTATTAAATGATATTAATGCTTTATTATGAGTGTTCCTTCTAGTTTTATCTAAATTTTCACTTTTACGTGCCCAAGTCATTCTATCCATATTTCCTGCATTACGAACTAATTTGCATTGTTTCATAATGTCAACATGGTCATATTCATAAGCCAAATGTGCATAATATACTTGTTCTGTTCTCAATTCCCTATATTTCATCATATTATATATATCTGTTAATAAACTTGAATCTGCTTGTAAATATTGTTTTATTATATCTATATCAACATCTTCATTAATCATAATTTCTCCTCCTACATATTTATTAAAACATAACTTATTAAAAAAGTAAATAGTCACCCAATTGGGTGACTATCTGCTATGTAACATTTGGCGAAAATACTTAGTTACACTCCGCCACAAGTCTAAATCAGAGCCTTTATAATTAAGAGCTGCCCCTGTTTTTTCAGCATGCTCTTTTGCAGCTTTTCTTAAGTTAGAAAGATCTAACTTTTCTTCCTTAAGATTTGCAAGTGTAACATTTCTTTTTTCCATTTCCAATTTTTCAAATGTATCCATATTTATACTCCTTTGTTCTTGACAACGGTTACATTTACATTATAGCATTTTTTAAAATTTTAGTCAACATAATATTGTCGTTATTCTTTAAAGACAATATTATTAAATATCAAACAAAAAGAGTAGCTATTAGCTACTCCCTTTGTTTGATTCTCTTAAAGAATCCAGTTTCTTAAAAAAATTTACAGTTTTTTCTGATGAATCTACTTCAAGAGTATTTTCTTTTATTTTATTGTAGATTTCATCTTTAACCCAATTTAGTTTAATTGCTATGTAGATTGCTTTATCAATTTTAGACCTAGTTGTACAAAATTTTTGGGCTAATTCTTCTTTTGATTTTTTTTCTTCAATAAAAAGAAGCGTAATCTTCTGGGCTTCTTTTTTTGTAAATGGGAAATCCGCATATTCCCTTCTGAGTTTTCGTAACCATGCATATTTATTTTCTGTTCTGTAACAACTTCCCGAATGCAAACGTGCATTGTAACATGTTTTTTCTTCCATTCTCTTTACAGTTGCATCATCTACTACGCCCCATATTACCGCATTACTTAAAATTTTATAATAACAACTAACTGTAATTTGATAGTATTCAGTAATATATGGCCTGCTTATTCCATTATCTGTATTAGCATAAAATTCTGCAACTTCTTTTACAAATGCTCGCATCTGTCTCCGGTTTTTTGTTTTTTCCAAGTCACTATAATTTTTTCTTTTCATATGTATCCCTCCTATCTAAATTATTATTCAAGGATTTTTACGTTACACTTGTATACATTGTACTATATTTTTTATTTTTTCTCAACTAGTTTTACTTAATATATCTTTTTTCATTTTTTTTATTATCTTTTTTTCTAGTCTTGATATATAACTTTGTGATATTCCGTAACATATCTGCTACTTCTTTTTGTGTCTTTTCATCTCCCGTTATAAATCCAAATCTTAATTCCATTATATTTTTTTCTCTATTGTTTAATTTTTTAATAGATTCTCTTAGAAGTTTTCTATCTACTTCATCTTCTATATTTCTTGAGGTTATGTCTGAATCTGTTCCCAATATGTCTGATAGCAGTAATTCGTTTCCATCTCCATCTTGGTTTAGTGGTTCATCTATTGAAACTTCTCCTTTTATTCTATTACTTCTTCTTAAAAACATAAGTATTTCATTTTCTATACATCTCGAAGCATATGTTGCAAGTTTTATTTTTTTATCTAACCTAAATGTATTCACTCCTTTCATTAGTCCTATTGTTCCAATAGATATTAAATCTTCCAGACCTACCCCTGTGTTTTCAAATTTTTTTGCTATATACACAACTAATCTTAGGTTTCTCTCTACTAAAATTTTTCTTGCTTCATCATCTCCTTTATCTAATAGTTTTAACATTTCTTCTTCTTCTTTTCCCTCTAATGGTGGTGGTAATGTTTGACTTCCTCCAACATAAAATATTGGCATTTCTTCTACTTCTTCTTTATTTATGTATTTTACATATATAGTATTTACACTAGTTTTTAATAAGTTCAGAATGTTCATTATTTATCGTACCTCCATTCAATATTTCTAGACCTATAAGTCCATTGTATTCAGAATTTTTAAATAATTTTTTTTCAGAAATTCCTATTAAAATATTATTTATTTCTATAATTTCTTCTTCATACTCAATTTTTACTATGTCTGGCTTAAATGCAATTATTAATCCATGTTCTTTTCCTAATGAAGAAAATGGTACAATTTTTAATTTAGAAATGTATTTATTAATCTTTTCATCTTTTGTGTTAAATTCACCTCCTAAAATTTTATGCATATTTTTTATTAACTTTTCTGGCAGAAGTTTTTCTGCAATTTCTATATCTATAATTGCTACTGGTTTTCTCGTAATTGGATCTTTTAACATATTTCCTGTATCTAACATTGCTTTTACAATTTCTTCTCTTTCATCAAGTTTAACTTTCATAATACAATTCATTTCTGATTTTGTTATTTTTTTCTTTATTATTTTAAATACTATATTTACTAATATGAATCCTAATATAGCCCCCAGTAATATTGTTGTTGTGGCATATCTTCCAACATATACTCCATTTTTTATTAATATATTTTGTGGTTTTACAAAATATATTGTTGCTATTGCTGCACCCCCAAAGGCAAAAGATACTAAATAAAATGTTAGAATTTCTTTTAAGTGTGTTTTTACTTTTTTAGAATTAAATGCTATATATGTCATTGCAATAGATAGCAATATTTTCATAAAAATTCCAAATAAAGATTTTAAGTTTGTAATATATGTTACAACAACATAAACACTACCTAATATACTAGCCATAAATAATCTTGCATATGATATTTTTTCTCGTAGAACTAAGCCTGTAGATAGTAGGATTATAAAATTCATTATTATATTTTCTAAAAAAATTACATCTATGTATACAGTCATTTTAATTCCTTAAACTTATAAATTATCTTTTGGCGAACATAGAAGTTCGCTAGCTAATTGCTAAAGATAGCATATTGTATTTTCAGAAGGTATTTTATAATTTTATTTTTTAAAAGTCTGTCATTTCTTAGTGGCGAAAAAAAGAAATAATCTACAAAAGTAGATTATTTCTTTTTTTATTTTTCTATATTTGATTTTATTTTTGTTTTTTTCTTAAAAAAGATGGAATATCTAAGTCATTTGATGATGAATTATCTACACTGGCTGGTATAGAACTTATTTTTTCATTCCAAGCTTTTGAAACTATTTTTTCTCCAAGTTTTGCATCTTTCTTTTCGAATTCTGTTGCTATAACAGTTATAACTATTTCATCATGTAGATTTTCATCTATTACAGCACCAAAAATTATATTTGCTTCTGGATCTACACTTCTTTGTACCAATTCAGCAGCTGTATTAACTTCTTGTAATCCTAAATCTGTTCCACCTGTAATATTTATTATAACTCCTCTAGCTCCTTCAATAGATGTTTCTAATAATGGACTTTCTGTAGCTTGTTTTGCTGCATCTTCTGCTCTATTTTCTCCTGATGCTCTACCAATTCCCATATGAGCAACACCAGAATTTAACATTATTGTTTTTACATCTGCAAAGTCTAAGTTTACTAATCCTGTAACAGCTATTAAGTCTGATATACCTTGTACACCTTGTCTTAATACATCATCTGCCATTTGAAAAGCTTCCATAATAGATGTTTTTCTATCTATTATTTGTAATAATTTATCATTTGGAATTATTACTAAAGTATCTACTTTATTTTTTAAGCTTTCAATTCCTCTATCTGCTTGTGATAATCTTTTCTTTCCTTCAAATGTAAATGGTTTTGTTACAACACCTATTGTAAGTATTCCCATTTCTTTTGCTATTCCTGCTACCATTGGTGCAGCACCTGTTCCAGTTCCTCCACCCATTCCAGCAGTAACAAATACCATATCTGCTCCTCTTAAAGCTTCTTCTATTTCTGATTTGTTTTCTTCTGCTGCTTGAGCTCCAATATCAGGATTTGCTCCAGCTCCTAAACCTTTTGTTATTTTTTCTCCTATTTGAATTTTAGTTCCTGCTTGAGACTTTTTTACAAGTTGTTGTTTATCTGTATTTACTGCTATAAATTCTACTCCTTTAATTCCAGATTCAATCATTCTATCTACAGCATTATTTCCAGCTCCACCAACACCAACAACTTTTATTACAGCAGCTCCATCAGTTGGTCTTTCAATATCCATGTTATTGTTTGTATTTTCAAATTCCATCATAAAATTTTCCTCCCTAATTTTCCTTTCCTAAATAAAATCAAACATTTTATGTATAAAAAAATTCTTTTATTTTTCCAAAAATATTTTTTAAAAAGCCTTCATCTCCCTCAGTATCAATACTACTTGAAACACTTTTGGTAAATGGCTTTGAAGCAATATATCTTACTAATGCATATGAAGTTCTATAAACAGGTTTTACTGTACTTATTAATCTACCTGTTGCCATTTTAACTGGTATATTTAATATTATTTTACCTGCAACATCACTTTTATTAATATTGCTTATGCCTTGGCCTGTTAATATAACATTATTAACTCGTGGTTTAATATTTTGAAGTGTTATATCTTTGTTAACCAATGAAAATATTTCTTCAATTCTTGCTTCCATAATTTCTATTAATTCTGAACTTTTTATTGTTTTATTTCTGTTTTCTCCTCTAACTGTGTTTAGTAAAATATCATTATCATTATCTATAAAAGATTTTAAAGCAAGACCATATTGTCTTTTTAACTTTTCAGCTTCCTCCTCAGATATATTAAGTACTAATGCTATATCATTAGTAATATTATCTCCTCCAAGTGGAACTGTATTTGTATAAACAAATGAAGATCCTTCAAATATTCCTATTTCTGTATTTCCTGCTCCAATGTCAAGAATCATAACATTATCATTTAACTCATTAACATCTAAAATTAAATTTCTTTCTGCTAATGTAACTGGCACTAAACCATTTATATCTAGTCCAACTTTTTTAAATATAGAAACTAATTTTTTTATGTAATCTTTATCAGCTAAAATTATTTGTGCCTTTAATGTAAATGAACTACTTAAATTTCCTATTGGATCTTCTGTAATTTTCCCATTATCTAAAATAAATTTATCTGGTACTATATCAATTAAAGATTGATTTTCAGGCATTTCGATGTCTTTAACTTGCATTATTGCTAATTGTACATCTTTTGAGGATATTCCAGCATATTTATCTTTTACATCTTTTGTTATACTGTTTTGAACTACTGTTACATACTTACCTGGTATTGTAATATAAGAAGAATTAATCTTAAATCCTGTTTCAGCTTCTGCTTCATCAATTACACTTGCTATACTTTTTGCAACTTCATCTTCGTTAATTATTTTACTCTTTTTTATTCCAGAGCATTTCTTTGAGCAATTACAAATAATTTCAATTTGATTAAAATTATTTACCTCTCCAATAACAACTGAAACCTTGGAAGTCCCTATATCCATACCGACTATAATATCACCTATTGCCAAGACTTTCTCCTCCAATTTTTATGTTTTAAATTTTCGTGATTAGAATATTATATTTTTTGACAAAAGTCAATAGATTTTGTAATATTTTTGTAATATTTTTGTAATGATGTCGTAATATTATTTCGTAATTATTGATATATCAACGTTTTTCTATTCTTCAATACTCTTTATTACTGCTTTTGCTTTATTTACAATTCTCTTATCTGTCCATTTATCAATTAATATCCTTCTAATAATTGATAAATTTGTAAACATTCTTCCTACAAAAACAACAATAGCTGCTAAATAAATATCAACATTTAATCTTTCTCCTAAATAAGTTAATAATATTGCAAGAATTGCATTTCCGAAAAAACCAGATACAAATATTTTCATATCAAAATTTTTTTTCACAACTCCAACAAAAGCTCCAAAAACAGAATCTAATGCAGCAATAATAGCTACAGCTAAATAGCCTGAAAATGTATATGGGATAATTGGTGCATTTATTCCTAATATTGCCCCAATTACACAACCTATTAAAATAGCAATTATTATTATCATTTTCTTACCTCCCAAATTAATCAAGTTTTATCGTTTTTAATTTTATTTCTTCATTATACTTAGAAATTTTAATATTTTTTTCTTGTGCTATTGAAATATCTTTTCCTTTACTTTTTATTGTGTCAGCATATCCGCCTTTTGCACTTAATCCACTCATTAAATATTGTTCATTTCCAATTACTTTTATTTCATATGGATTGCTTGTTCTATTTCCATTAATTATTATGTATGAATTTACATCTACAATTTCTGTTAAATTTATAATACGTTCATTATTTATGCTAATCGCTTCTGCCCCAGCAAGTTTAAGTTCATTCACTAATCTAAGCAAATCCTCTGCTAGTATTCTTTCATCTCCATCTTTTAAATTTATTATTATTCCCTCTCCTTCAACATCAGTTGTTCCTAAAGTTGTTCTTGCTTGTGAAAGTTCAGCATTAAGTAGCTCTGCGGTTTCTTCTTTATTTGCTGTTTTTTCTTTATACTCATTTATTTTTTTCTTATCTTCATCAATTTTACTTTGAGTTTCTTCATATTTTTGCTTCCATAAATCAGCCTGTTCCGTTAGTTCATCTTCTCTCATATTTTCTATAAGAGTTATATCCGTTTCCTTAACAGTTCTTAACTGAACTGTCATAACAAATGCAAAAATAATGCATATTATACTTATTGTAACAGCAATAATGGTATATTCCTTTTTCAATTTATTCACCTCTTAACTTACTTTGTATCTTTTAAATATTTAAAATTAATTGCCCCATTATATTTTTGTATTGTAATGTTATTAGATTTTTTTATATTTGAAACTATTCCAGAATCATTCAATAATTTAATATATCCACCCGGTCTATTTAAAGCCTCATACAAAGTTTCAGATTCTCCAATAGCTCTTATTATAAATGGAGCTCCGACCTTTTCACCATTTATTTGTGCCACATTTCCTGCACAAGTAATAGATGTTGTATTTATAATACGTTCTCCATTTATGCTTATTGCTTCAGCACCAGCATTCTTTAGTTCATTAACAACACTCAAAATATCAATATCATGCACAACATAATAGCTTATATCATTTGTAGCAGTTTCTGTTGTAATATCTTGATTATCTTTTAAAGTTATTTCTACTCCTTCACCATTTACATCTGTTAGTCCTAATACTGTGTTTGCAACTTTAATTTCTTTTTCATTATTCTTAGAAGTTTCATCATTTTCTGTTGCTTTTGCTCTTTGTTTTTCTAATTCCTTTTCAACTTTTCCAAGTTCTTCTGATGCATTATCTGATTTTTCCTTCCATTTAAGAACTTCATTTCTCAAAGAATCCTCAGAAAAGGTTGCATTAGTTTCAATACCAAAATTTTTAATTGTTTTTACTTGCACAATAATAGCTGCAGTAAGTACCAAACATACAATTCCAAGAACAATTCCAATTTTTTTCTTATTCAATCCAACTTGCCTCCCTAAAATATACTTTATTTAAGTCTTGTATAAAAACTTCTCCTTCTTTTCCATTTTCTCTTGTTAAAATTTCTTTAAGCATTAAAATTCTATCATTAATGTTGCTTGTATTGCCTAAATGTACTTTTTTTCTTTCATTTGCCATTATGATGCAATAATCATCTTCATTAGTAACATTTATACTTGAACATCCTTCAATATTATTATTTTTTATAGAATCAGTTATTTTAATAACCTTGTTTAGTTTATCTAAATCTTCTTCAACTAATCTATTTCCTGGTGTTAGATTTTCAGCTTTTGTGGTCATTCCTTTTATTTCCATTATCTGTTCAGGATTATTAGTTATCTCCAATACATGTCCCTGTTTATCTATGTATATATAGCTTCCTAAGTTTGAAATTATATAATCTCTCTTTCTTTCTTTTATTTGAATTGAAATAGTAGATGGTAATTTTCTTTTTACAACCACGCTTTCTATATATGGTTCTTCCATTATATTTTTTATAATTTCTCTTTTTGAATATTGATATGTATTAACATTAAAAGATATTTTAGATAAGCTTTCAATTCTTGCCTTTGTGACTCTACCATTTCCATCCACATCAATTTCTGTTACATTAAACAAAGGTGTTGTCATTATAAAAATAATAGAACCTATTATAACTGCCATTAGCAAAATAATTTTAATAATTCTTTTTATATTTACTTTTTTATGTTTTTTTTGTTGTGTTTCCTTTTGTTTTTTCTTTACTATTTCTTTTTTATTTTTTACATTTTTATTATCTGATTTTATTTTTTTATTATTTTTTCTGTTTATATTACTATTTTCTTTTAAAGATGACTTGTCCTTTTTCTTACTAGGTATAAGATTTACGCCAATTACAATTTCATTATCAAAATTAAACTTTTCACTTTTATTACCTTTAAGGGCAGTTTTGTTCTCTGCCCTTTTTTTATTTTTTGCTTTATTATTACTTTGTTTTAAATGTTTATTTTTATTATTCATCTTAGTCACCTTCTCTAATTATAATCTTTGCACCTAATTTTGAAAGTTTTTTATCTAAGTTTTCATACCCTCTTAATATATATTCTATATCTGTTATTTCTGTTTTTCCTTTTGCAGCAAGTGCTGCTACTACTAAAGATGCTCCTCCTCGCAAATCTGTACTTTTTACCTTTGCACCATTTAACTTCCTAACCCCTTTAATAACAGCCGTTTTTCCTTCTATTTTTATTTTTGCTCCCATCTTCGTAAGCTCTGATGTGTATTTATATCTATTTTCAAATATATTTTCCACAACCATTGAAGTTCCCTTTGCCACAGAAAGCACAGCTGCAATTATAGATTGCATATCTGTTGGAAAACCTGGATATGGCATTGTTTTTATATCTTCTGCCTTTAACTTTTTAGGAGCTTCTATATATATGCTATTTGAGTTTACCTCAATTTTGCAATCCATATTTTCTAACTTGTATACAACAGAGCTTATATGTTCTGGTATTACTTTATTGATTTTAATCTTTCCTCCTGTAATAGCTGCTGCACATAGCATTGTTCCTGCTTCTATTCTATCTGGCATGATGGTATAGCTAATATCTTTTTTTATCCCCTTCACGCCTTCAATAATTATAACACTCTCACCTGCACCGCTTACCTTTGCTCCTAACTTAAGTAAAAAATTTTGTAAATCAATAATTTCAGGTTCTCTGGCCGCATTTTTTATAATTGTTGTTCCATTACTATATACAGAAGCTAGCATTATATTTTCCGTTGCGCCAACACTAGGAAAATCTAAGGCAATCTCATTTCCAACTATTTCATCACATTTGCATCTTATGTATCCTGAATCTTCTTCTATATTTATCCCTATCTTTTTAAAGCCTTCTAAATGTAAATCTATAGGTCTAGCTCCTATATCGCATCCTCCTGGATAAGAAAATATTGCTTCTTTATTTCTTGAAATTAAGGCTCCTGCTAGTATAACTGAAGATCTCATTTGATTCATTAGTTCTTCTGGAATTTCTTTATTATTTATTTTCCTTGAATCGATAATTATTTTACCACTATTCTTCTTTATTTTGCAACCTAAAACCTTAAGTATTTTCAACATTATTTGCACATCATGTATATTTGGAACATTATAAAGTTTTGTAACTCCTTTATTAAGCAAGGTTGCAGCAATTATTGGGAGACTTGCATTTTTTGAACCAGAAATATCAACTTCGCCTTCTAGCTTTCTCCCACCATTAATTATATAACTTGCCATAATAATCACCTTTCTAAATGTAATTTTGATATATAGTATGTAAACTTTACGTAATTTGTGATTTTTTTGACATTTCTATAAATATATGCTAGAATAATTATGTAGACTGTGGTTTAGCAAAAAAACCTTAATTATATTAAATTAAGGTAAAGGAGTACTTTATGGATGAAAACACAATAGTTTTAACAGAACATGAGAAAGTAATCTTAGCTGAGAAATCAAAGGAAATAATAAAACTTTTTATTTCCTTTAGGTATTTCTCAACAACACGAAGCAGCTTTTACCAATTATATTACTGAAAACTATAAGCGGTATCACTGCTGTGTTTTGTATCTTATTGATGAAGGCTTCAAAGGATTTCTATCAAGCTTAGGAATCTCCCATGAGGTTGTAGGAAAAAAGGAAGTTATCCTTACTCAGAACTTTACAATAAGATACTCCGACACTTACTGTTCTGTACCTTTAGAGATATAACATATTTTAAGTTATTCTCTAAATCTAGTAAAAGGAAATGCAAAAAAGCGTTTCCTTTTACCATTTTACAATTAACTTATCAAATTTAGAGTTTATATAATTTGTTAGTTTATTCATAAACTCATCTGATTTTATTTCGCTTTTAGCAACCATATCCAGTCCTTTTTCCCAACTTGCTGTAAGCTTAGGATTTAACATATCTGGCATAGATTTATTTACTATATTATATATTATTTCTCCTTTTTGTGTTGGTGTTACAATATTTGTTTTTTTATTTATCTGAATATATTGTATTCTTTCTAGTTTTTTAATTATCTCTCCACGTGTTGCACTTGTTCCAATTCCTGCACCTTTTATTTGTTCTCTTAATTCTTCTTCTTCTATTAATTTACCTGCATTTTCCATTGCTAGAATTAAATTTCCTGCATTATATCTTGAAGGTGGTGATGTTTCAGCATCTTTCAATTCAAAGTTTTTCACATCTACAATTTGACCTTTTTTTAGTGTATTTAGTATTTCTATGTTTGTTTCATCTTTTTTATTTGTTTCGTTATTTTTCTGAGGGTCGCCTAAGGACGCTTCTTCTACATTATTGTCTTTACTACTTACATTAAATTCTTTTTTTAGAATTTCGCGATACCCTTGCTTTACACATACTTTGCCTGTTGCATAAAATGTTTCATTTTCTACATTTACTGTAACATTTACCTTATTAAACTCAGCTGGTGGATAAAAAATTGCTATAAATCTTTCTACAATTAATTTATAAATTTGCTTTTGCAATTCTGGCAATTTATCATAATTTTCATAGCCTTGCCCTGTTGGAATTATTGCATAGTGGTCTGTTATTTTTTTATCATCAACATATTTTGTTTTTGCCAAATTATTTATAGGATATTTTTCTTCTATCATTTTCTTTATATAGCCTTGAACTTCTTCATCTTTATAGCCTTTTGTTATCCCATTTAAATTTTTAGATATTTCTTTTGCAACAGCTGTTGATAAAACTCTTGCATCTGTTCTTGGATATGTTACTAATTTTTTTTCATATAAATTTTGTATTATTTCTAGTGTTTCATCTGGCTTTATTTTAAATTTTTTAGAGCATTCATTTTGAATTTCTGCTAAATTAAATAAAAGTGGTGCATTTTCTTTTTGCTTACTTTTCTTTAATTCTGTTATTTTAGCTTCTTTTCCTTGTAAGGATAAAATAAACTTCTTAGCATCTTCTTCTTTTTTAAATCCTGTTTCATTATATAAACAATTATTTTCAAATACTTTGGAATTTGGATTTGTTTTCCATTCTGCTTTAAAAGAACTTTCCTCATTTCCAAATTCACCTACAATTTTATAATATTTTGTTTTAACAAAATTTCTAATTTCTAGTTCCCTTAAAACAATCATTCCAAGAACACAAGTCATTACCCTACCAACTGATATTGAAGCTTTATCTTCATTTATTTGCCTTGCCAAATTTCTTCCTTGAGTAATTGAAAGCAATCTTGAAAAATTAATTCCTATTAAATAATCTTCTTTTGCCCTTAAATATGCACTATCTGATAGGCTATCATATTCAGATGCATCTTTTGCTTCTCTTATTCCTCTTTGAATTTCTTCTTCTGTTTGTGAGTCTATCCAAACCCTTTTAATTTTTGCTTTTGGATTTGGTTTTGCCATCATAAAAACAAGCCTTTGTATGTACTCTCCTTCACGCCCAGAGTCTCCTGCATTATAAATTTCTTCAACATCTTCTCTTTGTAATAAAGATTGCACAATATTAAATTGTTTTTGAACTGCTGGTATTATTTCATATTTCCACTCTTTTGGAATAAATGGAAGTGTATCTAATCTCCAAAATTTAAGATTTTCATCATATTTTTCTGGATAGCTCATTGTTACTAAATGCCCAACACACCAAGTTATTATCCAATTTTCAGATTCTAAATAGCCATCATTTCTTTTTGCATTTAATTTTAATGCTTTAGAAAATTCCATTGCAACAGATGGCTTTTCTGTTATTAATAATTTTTTGCCCATCTTAACATCCTTTTTTATCATTTATATATGTATTTACTTTATTTTTTAATTCATTCATTTTTATTTTTGTTTCATAATTTTTATATTCAAATCTATTTATTATTTTATTTATATAATTATTTTTATATAAAATTGAAAAACTTTCAGAATAATATATATCATAAATAAATGCTATTACTGAAATGATTTTATTAACTCCCTCAATTTTTAATTCTTTATTTCTTTTTACTAACTCTTTTTTATTAATTTGCTCAAATACCTTGTCTGAAACATATGAATTTTCTATTTCTTGTTCCTCACCTACATAAAATATACAAGTTGCCTCATATATTATATCTATTTTATCTGCATCTCTTATTATTTTTGAAAACATTAATTCTCTTTCACTAAGTCCATCTTCAATTTTAAATTTATTATGATTTTTTATTGCTTTATAAATTATCTCATCATATTTACTTTCTTTAATAAATTTACGGAGAAAATTATTTTTCTTTAAAATTTCTACTCCTTTATCTCCATGGTCGAAACTTTCATAATCTCGAAAAGTTTGATATTCCTCATATTGCTTAAATCTTGCTATATCATGTAATAATCCAATTAAAGTTGCTAATTCTATTTCTTCTTTACTTAATTTTAAACCTTTAGCAATTTCTGTGGATATTTTCATCACTCTTATTGAATGTTGCTGTTTACCCTCAATATTTTTATCTTTTAAATTAAATTTTTTAGTATATTTTATAAATTCCTCTTTTGCATTGGTTAAATCTATCAACTTTTTCACCTCTATTAAACATTATAACGTATTCTATATTAATTCAATTTATTTTACAATATATTTAATCTAAAATTCTTGAAATCTTTTATTTGATGTTATATAATAACAATCAAATTTATTTAGAGAATGGAGGCTTTTTTAGTATGGCTTATAATTTTAAAGAAGTAGAAAAAAAATGGCAAGAAAAGTGGTATAAAGAAGGTACTTTTAATGCTGATTCTAGTTTTACTATTCCTAAAAAATGGTATGGTTTAATAGAATTTCCTTATCCTTCTGGACAAGGTTTGCATGTTGGTCATCCTAGAAGTTATACTGCTCTTGATATTATTGCAAGAAAAAGAAGAATGCAAGGTTACAATGTTTTGTTTCCAATTGGTTTTGATGCTTTTGGTTTACCTGCAGAAAACTTTGCTATTAAAAATCATGTTCATCCAAAAATTACAACAGAGAAAAATATAGCACATTTTAAAGAGCAATTAAAATCTATTGGTTTTTCTTTTGATTGGTCAAGAGAAATAAATACAACAGATCCAAATTATTATAAATGGACTCAATGGATTTTTATACAATTATTCAAAAAAGGACTTGCTTATAAAACAACAATGCCTATTAACTTTTGCACTGGTTGTAAAGTTGGCTTAGCAAACGAAGAAGTTGTAAATGGTGTTTGTGAAAGATGTGGTAGCCCTGTTGTTCAAAAAGAAAAATCTGAATGGATGCTTAAAATTACTGAATATGCACAAAGATTAATTGATGATTTAGATGACCTAGACTTTTTAGACAAAATTAAAACTCAACAAAAAAACTGGATTGGTAGAAGTGAAGGTGCTGAAGTTAAATTCAAAATTTCTGGAACAGAAGATGAACTTACAGTTTACACAACAAGACCAGATACTTTATTTGGTGCAACATATATGGTAATTGCTCCTGAACATAAATTAATAGAAAAATATTCTTCAAAAATTACCAATATGGATGAAATTGAAGATTATAAAAAACAAGCAAGTTTAAAATCTGATTTTGAAAGAGCAGAAATTAACAAAGATAAAACTGGTGTAGAAATTAAAGGAATTAAAGCTGTTAATCCTTTAACTGGAACTGAAATTCCAGTTTGGATTTCCGATTATGTTTTAAGTACATATGGAACTGGTGCTATAATGGCTGTTCCTGCACATGATACAAGAGACTATGAATTTGCTACAAAATTCAATTTACCAATTATTCAAGTTGTAGATGGGGATAATGTTGATTTAAGCAAAGAAGCATTCACAGATGTATCCACAGGAAAACTTATTAATTCTGGATTTTTAAATGGTCTTGAAGTAAAAGATGCTAAGAAAAAAGTTATTGAATATTTAGAAGAACATAATATTGGAGCTAAAAAAGTTAATTATAAATTACGTGATTGGGTATTTTCTAGACAACGTTATTGGGGAGAACCTATTCCAATGGTGTATTGTGAAAAATGTGGATGGGTTCCAATACCAGAAGAAGAATTACCACTTCAATTACCAGAAGTAGAAGATTTTGAACCTGGAGAAAATGGAGAATCTCCACTTGCAAAAATGACAGATTGGATTAATACAACATGTCCACATTGTGGAGCACCTGCTAAAAGAGAAACAGATACTATGCCTCAATGGGCTGGTTCATCTTGGTATTTCTTAAGATATATGGACCCACACAATGATAAAGCTTTAGCTTCAAAGGAAGCTTTAGAATATTGGTCACCTGTTGACTGGTATAATGGTGGTATGGAGCATACAACTCTACACTTACTATATTCAAGATTCTGGCATAAATTTTTATATGATATTGGAGTTGTTCCAACAAAAGAACCATATCAAAAACGTACTTCTCATGGTATGATTTTAGGTGATAATGGTGAAAAAATGAGTAAATCTAAAGGTAATGTTATTAATCCAGATGACATTGTAGATGAATTTGGTGCAGATACTTTTAGAGTTTATGAAATGTTTATGGGACCATTTGACCAATCTGCGGCTTGGAGTATGGATAGTATTCGTGGATGTTCTAAATTCCTAGATAGAGTTTGGAATTTACAAACAATTTTAGTTGATGGAGATGCATATTCTTCTGAAATGGAAAAAATAATGCATAAATCTATTAAAAAAGTTACAAACGATATAGAAGAAATGAAGTTTAATACTTGTGTTTCTACATTTATGACAATGGTTAATGAATTTTATAAATTAAAAAGAATAAATAAAGCTGAATTAAAAACATTTATTACATTGTTAAATCCATTTGCTCCACACATTACTGAAGAATTAAACAAAATTGCTGGATTTACAGAAGATATTTCAACATATGAATGGCCAAGTTTTGATGAATCTAAAACAATAGATGATACAGTTACAATAGCAATTCAATTTAATGGAAAACTAAAAGGAACTGTAGATGTTCAAAAAGATTCTGATGAATCTGTTGTAAAAGAAAAAGTTCATAAAGAAATAGATTCTAAATTAGATGGAAAACAAGTTGCTAAAGAAATTTATGTAAAAAATAAAATTTACAATATAGTTGTAAAATAAATATAAATTTTTTATTATATGAAAAGAGGACCAATAAATAATTGGTCCTCCCATTTTTTTGCAAAACCATCTCCTCTTTTAATGCTGAATATCTTCTGCTCTTTTGCACTTCTGATTTCCAACTGTACAAGAGGTTTTGCACGCTGATTGGCATGAAGCCTGGCATTTGCCACAGCCACCTTTTTTAGCAGATTCTGCTAAATTTGCTTTGTTAATTGTCTTAATATGCTTCATATTTCTACTCCTTTCTAAAAAGAAAGTTTACAGTTACTTTTCTATTATACATTATAATTTTATTTTTTTCTACATTTTTGTAATATTTTTGTAATATTTATTTAAAGAAGATGTAACATTTTTTGTATAATTTTGTAGTATAATAGTGTTGACAAGATACTAAGGAGAAATTTAATGAGCATTGAATCAGATTTAAAAAAAGAAGGTATTGAAGTAAAAACAAAATTGGATACACTTAAAGTAAATTCTATTGCTAAAACAATAGCAGAATTACTAGTAAAAGCTTTTCCAGAGCATGATTTTAAAACAGATGAATTATTTAAAAAACTTGCTCGTTTAAATATGTACACAGCCCAAGTTCCAAATGGACTATCTGAGGCAAACTATTTTTATAAAAATACCTCAATTTATTATAACGAAAAAATAGATTTGAATGATATTTATAAATATGCATTACATGAATGTATTCACTATTTGCAAGAAAGAAAAAGTTCTCGAGGAAAACTTATAAGACTTGGATTATGCGATATGGCTGGTGTAAAAGTATATGGACTTGGAATAAATGAAGCTGCAACACAATATACAACAGCTAAAGCACTTCATTTTGAGAATGATACTGTAAAATATTATGGAATTACTTTTGATACAATAAGTCCAAATTTTTATCCTCTTGAATGCAATATGATTGCTCAAATGGCATATATTACAGGTGAATATTCTCTACTTGACAGTACTTTTAATAGTAATAATAATTTTAAAAATAAATTTATCGAATTAACTTCAAAGGAAACTTACGAAAGAGTAGAAAGTAATTTTGATAAAATTTTATTTGCAGAAGAAGATTTAATAAAACTAAATAATAAGCTCGTAATGGAAGATTCAAAAGAATCTATTATTCAGTCTAAAATTACAAAACAAAAAAATACTATAAAAAGTACTTTTTTCGAAACACAAAACTTAATTATAGAAACTTATTTTAATAATTACTTTAACAGTATAAAAACAGTTGAAGAAGTGGATAGTTATAGAAGAAAATTATATAATTATAAAAATTTAATAGGAATTACTGAAGACTACTTCTTCTTTAATAATTATTATATAAAAATGATGGAAAAACTTGAGAATAAAAGAAATGCCATAGAGAATGGATTAGAATATGATTATAATATAAATACAGAAATTACAATTTCAAAACAAAATAAGATTGTTCTTTTATTTAAAGCTATAAAAGATTTTATACTTGGAAATACTAATGAATATCAGAAAATATAATAAAAAAAGTAGCTTCGCCACTCGGGCGGTCTTAAAACGTCTGCCCCTACTCTTAAAATAGAACTTTCATATTATATAAAAAATAAGTCGAACAAAGTTCGACTTATTTTTTATTTTCCAAGTAAAGTATTTACAGCACTTTTTATCCAACTATTATTTTTATTGTTTTTTGCTACATCTTCTGTTGTAGGCTGTACATAATCTTTTTTAGGAAGACTAACATACACTTTTTGTTCATTTGTCGGTTTTTGCATTCCTAACTGCTCTGTTGCCTCTTTTTCAATATTAGTTAAATTTATGCTACTTTCTATATTAACTTCCAACTGTTCGTTTTCTTTTTCTAAATTAGCTAACTCACTTTTCAAATTTTTTACTTCAGTAAATTGTTCTGTAATCTGAGAATTTCTATAACTTATAACCAGCAATGCACCAAAAACAATAGCAACATAAAAAAACGCTTTAGCTTTTTTCTTATTTTCTTTATGTTTAAGTTCTAGTCTTTCATTTATATATTCTTTGCTATTTTTCTGTTGTTTATTTTTATTTGCTTGTTTTTTAGCTTGTTTTTTAACAGGAATATATTCTGGTTCAAGTTTTCTAGGACTCGTTTCATATTGATATCCCATGTTTCTAGCCATAAGTTATCTCACCTCCTCTTTAGTTACTTTCTTTCAAAAATTCTTAATTTTGCACTTTTACTTCTTGAGTTTTCTTCTTGTTCTTCTTTTGTTGCTATAATTGGTTTCTTGTTTATAATTTTTCCAAAACTCACTTTATTACATACACAATATGGTAAATCACTTGGACAAGTGCATCTTCCCTCTGCATCTACATAAGCTTTTTTTACTGCTCTATCCTCCAGAGAATGAAAGGTAATTATGCATAATCTTCCACCAGATTTAAGAGAATTTATGCAAGCTTTTGCTGTATTATAAAGTGGTTTTATTTCATTATTTACTTCAATTCTAATTGCCTGAAAAGTTCTTTTAGCTGGATGACCATCTTTTCTTTTAGAATATGGAATAGACTTTTCTATAATATCAACCAACTCTTTTGTTGTTTCTATTTGTTTTTTCTTTCTTTCTTTGCATATATTCTTTGCAATTACTCTAGAAAATCTTTCTTCTCCATATTCATATATAATATTTGCTAAATCTTCTTCTGAGTAAGTATTGATCACATCTTTAGCTGTTAAAGCTTGAGATTTGTCCATTCTCATATCCAATTCATTTTCGCCTAAATAGCTAAACCCTCTGTTCCTTTCATCTAACTGATAGGATGAAACACCTAAATCTAGCAAAATACCGTCAACTTTTTCTATTTCTAATTGTTTTAAAATTTCTTCAATGTCATCATGATTTCCATGTACATATTTAACATTACTATATTCTGAAAGTTTTTTTCGAGCAGCAGATAAAGCTTCTTCATCTCTATCTATACCTATAAGCATTCCATTTTTATTAAGTTTTTTTACGATTTCGCTACTATGTCCTGCTCCACCTAAAGTACCATCTACATAAATACCATCTGGTTTTATATTTAAACCAGTTATGCATTCTTCAAGTAAAACAGGCTTATGCTTAAATTCCATTTCAACCTCCAAAAGTAACACTTTTTAATAGATAGCTCAAACAGTTGGTATTATAATACCAACTGTCATTCATCCTTTGTAAGTGTTATCTTTAGTACATTAATTGCTAAAATCTTTTGTATACCTTAGCCTTTTGTACATTAAAATTCTATTGTTATTTGACATTTTTTCTTTAGATTTTTTATCTTTTGTAAGGTGAATTTTAAAAACTCACTTTTTTTCTTTTGTATAGCCCTAATTTTTTTAACTTTTTTCTTTAGTAAATTTAGTTTTTATCTTTTGTATTTTAAGGCTTTATCTTTAGTAAAAATTTATATAAACTTTTGCAAGTTATATACCAAGCATGTCCATGTTTTCTGCAATTTCATCTGCAGAAGCATTTTCTTCTTCATTGTATTTTTGCCATTTTTCTTTATTCCAAAGTTCAATTCTAGTACCTACACCAATAATTACAACTTCTTTTTCTAAGCTTGCTGCTTCTCTTAAATTTCCTGCTATTAAAAAACGACCTTGTTTATTAACTTCGCATTCCATAGCTCCAGATAAGAAAAATCTAACAAAATTTCTGGCATTCTTTTGCGTAAGTGGAAGACTTTTTAATTTGGCTTCGAAGTTAGCCCATTCAGTTTGAGAGAATCCAAACAAACATCCATCAAGACCTTTGGTAATAACAAATTTATCACCCATGTCTTCTCTAAGTTTAGAAGGCATTATCAATCTACCTTTTTCATCTAATGAATGTTCAAATTCACCAATAAGCACTTCGTTTCACCTCAATTCATTTTTATTCCACTTTGTGCCACTTCTTTCCACTTCGATTAAATTTTAATATATAACTTTATAAAATGCAATACTTTTTTGAAAATTTCTTAAAAAAAATTAAGCCAGTAGATTTTCTATTCTACTGACTCATTTTTATTTTATAATTTTTCTATTTCCTCTTTAGTTAATTCTGTTATTCTTATAATTGTATCTATTGGTATTTTTTCTTCTTTCATTTTCTTAGCAGCTTCTTTTTTCCCTTCCTTTTTCCCTTTTCTATATGAACTACTTAACATTGTGTTTTCTTCATATATTGCTTTTTCTCTCCACCATGCTAGTTGTTGCATTCTTGCATCCTCTGTTATTTTATCTAATTTTTCTTTGGCTTCTTTTAATTCTTTATTCTCTTCCATTTTTTCTTTCACTCTCCTTGAATCAGGATTTATTAAAAAGTATAACCAATCTAACAATTTATCGTTAGACTCTTGGTTATTGTTTTCTATTTTCTCTAACTCAATTATATGGATTTCTAACTTATCTGTCAATATACTTCAAAAGGTCATGGGCTTTGCCCCTGCCTTTTAATCCTACCCCATTTAAGAACCTTTGGTTCTTAAAAATCTCCAAAATATTTGGTCTATAAATTATTTCTTTTCTCTTACTCGCTCCTCCCCAATGGCATTGTAACAGGCTTCGCCTTAACAATGCTCATTGGTCGCCCACAAACAGCTCGCAAGTTTATGTCCTTTTATAAAATTTCTTAATTATTTATTTTTCTAAGACACCCATTTTATCCTCTATTGTTTCTCTTCTCAATATCGGATTTACATTCAATTCAATTTTATCTATTTTTTCTTTTAATATCTCTTGTAGAAATGCTTTGGTTATCCTTTCGTTTCCTACCTCTCCAAATAATGCTTGAAACACAACATCTAACTTTGGAGATAATGTTTTAATATTTTTTTCTTTTAACATATAAAAACCTCCTTATATATTATAAATTCTTGTTTTACCTCCTTTCATTTAGATTTGTTTTTCATTTGGATTTTTTTAGAATAAAAATCACCTTGAAATAAATTTGTTTGAAAAAAATAAACATATTGTAATCTTTTACAATATGTCTATTTTATATAATATTTATTTATAAATTTCAAGTCTTTTAAATTCTTTTTTTGACTCGGCATTTTTTATCTACTGACTCATTTTTATTTTATAATTTTTATATTTCTTACTTCATTATTTCATCTAATTTTTCTTTTCTATCTCTTGTACAGATTATTATAATACTATTTTCTCAGCTCATTAATTGTTTAAAATCCCACAATAAAATATTGCCTCATAAACCCCCGCATATGTTGTTGTGTTTTCTTCATTAAATGTTGTTATGTATTCTATCCTATATTTGCTATAAGTTTTTGAACATACAACATCGTTTGTAATTGTACTTGCATCTGCTGAATCATCATTTATATATGTTTCTATATCTTCCCAATTTTCTCCATCGTTGCTTCCTTCTAATTTGTATTTTGAGACACTTTTGGTATCTATTTGGTTATTTCTAGGCATAAATGAAAATTTGTATATTACCACATCTTTCTTAAAGTCATATCCTATTGCCTGTCCACCTTTTCCATTAGTAAATCCATTTGAATACCAATACGTTTTCTTATCTCCATCAAATGCATCCTTCTTTCCGTGTCCAGTATATGTTGAAGTTACTAATATACTTCCTTCTTCATAATTGGATGTATCTACATATTCTTTTATATTAATTATAACTGAATATTTTGTTTTTTCTATAGCCTTTAACCATTCTTCACTATTTCGTAATGCGTCTATATTGTAATCTATAAGTTTTTTTACGGCTTTATCATTTAATATTATTGCATCTTTAAACTCTTGTGGTTTTTCTATAATATATTTTAAATTTTCTTCGCAATTTAACAAAATATCTAAGGTATTATTGTCACTTTTCATTAGTTCATCAAGACTATTATAGTATATTAAAGAATTACTATATAAATTTGCTAAGTTTTCATTATATTTATTAAAGTTTGATTTATCTGTATTTATTTTTTCATTATCTCTAACAAAAAATTTTAATTCATAAACACCAGCATATGTTGTTGAAGCTTCTTCATTAAAAGTAGATATATATTTTATTCTATATTTGCTATATGCTTTTGAACATTCAACATCTTGTGTTATTGTAATTGCATCTGTCGGATCATCATTTGTATAAGTTCCTATTTCTTCCCATTCTATTCCATCATTGCTTCCCTCTAATTTGTATTTAGAAACACTTTTTGTATCTAAATTATTATTTCTAGGGCAAAATGAGAATTTATATATTACTTTCTTTTGCTTATAGTCATATCCTATTGCCTCTCCGCCCATTTCCATTTGTAAATCCATTTGAATACCAATATGTTTTCTTATCATTATCAAATGCATATAAAGCTTGATTATAATCTGCATATTCTGATGTTGCAATGTATTCTTTTACTTTTCTATTCAGCAAATTATTATACTTACTATTCTGAATTGCATTTTTCCATTCTTCATTATTCTTAACCTCTTGTAATGCATAATCAGATCCCAAAAAAGTATTAATTGCTTTTTCGTTATTTAATAAATAATTTAAAAAGTCATCTTTGTGATTAATTATGTAATCGATATTGTCATCAGATTTTACAATTTCAGAAAATACTAAATCATTTTTTAATAGATTTTCCACGCTAGCTGGAAGATTATCATATAATACTTTTATTCCTGTTTTATCGTTATTCTCTTTGTTTATATCTTCTGTTATATTCAAATCTTTATCTATAAAAAATATATATTTATAATCTTTTAATTTTGCTCTCACTTTATTATCTTTAACACTTGCATATTCTATTTGTTCATCATTGCTCAAATATTTACTTAAATTTTCTAAAGTAATTTGTTCATTCTTTTCAATAGCATAAGCCTTATAATCTATAATTTTCAACTTTAAAATTTCTTGCGCTGTGCTAAGATTATTCTTTTCTTTAGCAATATTAGCTTTTCCGAATAAACCATTTTCACCAATTACCATATTTAAGGTTACACCCGCTAGAATTAATAGTACAATTATGGTTATTATCAATGCAATCAATGTAATTGCGGTATTGGATGTTGGAAAAGTACCCCTTTTCTTCATCTTGTCTTTGTTTTTCTCTAAATTACTATCTGTGTGTATGTATACAATATCAACACTTTCAGTTCTTTTGTTCATTTTATTTCATCCTCTTTTCTTTTGATTCGACATTTTTTATCTACTGACTCATTTTTATTTTATAATCTATTTTATATTCCATCACCGATTACAACCACAGCACGAGAATATCTTTCCTCATCATAAGTATAATAATTTGGATGTTCACATACATCAAATATACCTCCACTAGACCAATTCGTTTCATAATACCTAGACAAGTAACCAAAATTTGAATTAAAATTAAAGGCGGCATTATACCATCCTGCAGTTTCTTTCATTGCATCTCCTTTAAAATAAATTAAATTACCACTTGAATCTTGTTGATATAAATTTTTATATCTGCTATCAGCATTAGTAATAACACTACCATAGACACAATTTTCTCTAAATGCAGCTATAAATTCTGCTCTCATATCCATAACTACCCCTGTAGCATTTCCTGTTGTTGTAGCACCTCCCCCTGAAACTTTATCTGGATTTCCATAACTTGAAGCAGAAAGTATTGCTACTGCTCCATATTCTGTATTCTTTTCCATATGAACATCTAAACCGTTTGAAGCACCTTTATCTAATAAAGTGTTTTCATCTATTTCAGCATTTAGTCCGAAAGTTCCACCACTTGCTTCCATATTTCTTATATTTTTTAGCCAATCCGGAAAATTATAATATACTTTCGTCCCATTATTTGACTGTAGTGCTGCATTAGATGTATTCATAAAAATTATACTAACTATAATACTTAAAATTATTATTATAAAAACTCTTTTCTTTTTCATAATTTATCCTTCCTATTCACTTAATTGATATTTGCTTATCCAATATCCTGTTAGCTCTTTACCAGCAAACGTAAATGCATCTGGTATTTGATAGCCTTCTGTTGTATTTGTTTCTGTTCCATTTATAAAGTTTACTTCTGTTCTTCTATCTACTTTACTTAAATTCTCTCTATCAGATAAAATTTTGTATTCATATCTTGGAATCCATACCAAATATGTTTCTGTTCCATTTGCTGTTGTGACAATATTGGCCCATTTACTATTTGTATAATCGTACCAATCTGATGGTGCATTTTCTGTTATTGGTGTTCTTTGTTTCTCTGTTCCATCTTCATTATATGTTACGTAATATGTTGTAGATTTATCAAATTTACTTATATCTGGCTCATTTGCAACTTTTGTTGTGATCTTTTTAGTTATAGCCCCTATATATTTATTTGTGCTATTATTTCTTATAATAATATTTACTGCATATTCTGTATTTAAGTTTAGTCCTGTGTAATTGTAATATTCTGTTGTACTGTTTCCAGTATGAATTAAGTCTCCATTTAGATAATATTCAATTTTAAGTTCTTCTTTTTCAGAATCTTTCTTTTCTTTATTTTCATTTATAAAATTAGTAATTTCTGTTCCTTTTATTTCTTTTACACCTATATAATTATCTCCTGCTCGTAATTCTGCTTTTACCCTTTCTTCGGCATCTTCTGCAGATAATTGATATTTTGTTGTCCAATAACCTGTTAATTCTTTGCCTGCAAAAGTAAATGCATCTGGTATCTGATATCCTTGTGTTGTTTCTGTTCCTGTACCTTTTATAAACTTAACATCACTTCTTTGACTTGTACTATTTAACTTATATTGATATCTAGGAACCCATACTAAATATGTTTCTATTCCATTATTTCTTGTAACTATATTTGCCCACTTAGCATATGTGTAATTATACCAGCCTTCTGGTGCTGACTTACTTATTGGAACTTCATTATGTTCGTTTCCTTGTTCATCCCAATAAACATAAAATGTTGTATCTTTATCAAATTTTGATAATTCTGGTTCGTTTACTTCTGTTATCTCTAACTCTTTTGTCATACTTCCTAAAATTGTCCCTTTGTCAGATAAAGCTGTTATATTAATTGTTTTTACATCTGTTCCTATATTTTCAAAAGCATAATCATCTGGTGTTGTAGATTCATTTACTATTTTTCCGTTAATTGCATATGTGTATTTTGCTACATTTGAACTCACAGCTGTTTTTATTTTTTTTGCATATAGATTATTTTCATCTGCTGATAGGAAATAATCTATTGCGTAGCTACTTCCTAATTCTGTTAGTTGATACTTACTTGTCCAATATCCTGGTATAAGTTTATTGCCGAAAGAAAATGCATCTGGCATTTGATATCCTTCTTCTTTAAGCTCTTTCCATGTTGTTTTCGTTCCAGTTCCGTGCATCTATATATTCGTTATATACATTAACAAATTTTATATCTGATCTTTGATTTGTAGCATCTAATTTATATACATATCTTGGAATCCATACATAATAGCTATCAACTCCACCATCCTCTACGTATATATTCGCCCACTTTCTATCTTTATAACTATACCAATTATCTGGCTGTGAATCTGTTATCCAATTTCCAGGAATTAAATTATCTGAATCATCTGGATACATATATCTTGTTCTACTTTTATTAAATCCTTGCGTTACATCTGGTTCATTTACATACACTCCATTAGATAATATGTAATTTCCTTGCACCCTTGGAAATTCATAATTAACTGTAAATTCTTTACTATTGTTATTTTCATACTCAACATTAAATGTATAACTATTATTCTCTGACATATTATAATCTATAGATATTTTATTTTTTCCTCTTGGATAAATTACTTGTGGCTCTTTCCCATCTCTTGCAGGATATGTAATTTGCTTAATTCCATTTTCATTATAAAAAGTTATAAGAACTGAAGCAATTTCATCATTAATTGCTTTCGTTTCATAGCTAAATTCTTCAATTTGTTCTTGCTTATTTATATTATTAATAATTTTTGTTACAAAATGTGTTTTTATTATTACAGAAATTAATAAAATAAATATTAGTATTGTTGCAAAAAATAAGACTAACTTTTTCTTTTTATTTAAACGTAATTTCATACTACATCCTTTCATTTTTATTAAGCTTATTAAATCATATAATTGATATTTTTACAATAATTTTATAATTTATTTTATTGTTTTCAACTTATAATTTAAAAAAAATAAAAAATTCAAAATAATATGGCGGTCAATGACCGCCTCTACTCTAGTAAAAAATCAATTAAATATTTAATCTTTATTCCTTCATCAGATGTATTATTGTATAATTTATCCATTGTTAAAACTGTTTTCTCATAATTATCCTTTATATTTTTTAATACACCTATTTCTCGTTTTTTTACGTTTTCATCCATCATAGTATATGTTACTTGATAATATTTTTTTTCATTTGAATTTGTTGCTATAAAATCAACCTCAAAAGAATCATTTTTACCAACAGTAACCTCATACCCTCTTCTTAATAATTCAAAATAAACAACATTTTCTATTATATGACCAAAATCCGAATCTCTAAATCCCAATATAATATTTCTTATTCCTGTATCTACAATATAATATTTTTCCAATGTTTTTAGAATTTCTTTGCCTTTAATATCATATCTTGGAACTTTATATATAATATAAGCATTCTCCAACATTTTTAAGTAGTTAAGCACTGTATTATGTGTTATTTTTGTACCTTGACTTGTTAAAAAATCTGCTATTTTCTTTGATGAAATTAAACTTCCAATATTACTCATTAGAAATTTTAATATTCTTTCAAGTAAGCTTGCATCTACTAATCTGTTCCTTTCAACTACGTCTTTCATAAAAACTGTATTATATATTCCTTTTATTGCATTTTCATATAAATTTTCCTCATCCTTTATAGTTATTATTCCTGGCATACCACCAAATTTTATATATTCAATAAATTTATCTTCTAATGTACGTTTATCTTCTAATGCAGTAAAATTCAAAAATTCTTTAAATGATAAAGGAAGAACTTTTATTTCAATATATCGACCAGATAAATATGTTGATAATTCTGACGATAATAAATATGCATTTGAACCTGTTATATAAATATCTGCATCAAAATCTACTGTTATGGCATTTACAGCTTTTTCCCATTTTTCTACCCTTTGCACCTCATCAAGTAGTATATAATTTTTATTTTTTTTATTTATTTGCTTGCTTATTTTATTATACATATCTTTGTAATTAATAATATCATCAAATTCAAATGATTCAAAATTCATATAAATTATATTAGCCTTTTTATCTTCTTCAAGAATTTTTTCCATAAAAAGCTTTAATAAACTAGATTTTCCGCATCTTCTAATTCCTGTTATAACTTTTATAAACTCTGTATCTTTATACGCTAACAACTTATTTAAATACATATCTCTATTTATCATAATTTTTATTCTATGATATATTTGAAATATCATAAACTCCTCTCTAAGATTATTTACATTATATATATAGAATAAACGTTTTTTTGATTTTTGTCAAGTTTTGTTAATTAATTAACAAAACTATTTAATTTTATTTATTTTTGTTTGAGTTTATACATTTTTTTTGCTTTTAACGGGTCGTCGAGGACGCCGACCCCTACAACGTTTGACATTAATTTATTTGAATATTTATATATTTGGGCGAACAGAGGCGTCCGTCCCTACAACTAATATAGAAATTTTCTATAATAAAAAGAAGAGAGACTTTAATTTAAAGTTCTCTCTTTATTTGTGTTTGGAAACAATAAGTGTAATATTTCAGTGGTCAGTGCTACTTAATATAAAGCGTGGCACGAAAACCAGTGTCGTCATAGCAGTCATTAGGATTGTTGCAAAAGCGACAGGCGACAGGGCAATCGTCCCCATCATTGTAGTAACTGCCACCGCGGATAACACGATAAGAACTTTCGTTCTGCTCTTGTGTCCATTCATCTACATTACCTGCAAAGTCGTAGATGTTATTAGCACACCATTCTTCTCTGCTTCCTGTTTC
>CAKPGS010000019.1 GCA_934155165.1 uncultured Clostridia bacterium
AGGCTCGTTTGATACAATTTTATAATTTCTTATAATACGTAATGCCGCCGAGGAATTGAATAAATTTCATTATAATTATGTATTTTTTATTTTATAAATAATTTTATTCATACATTTCTTTTTTTCTTGAAAATAATTTTCTTATTTTATTAAAAATTCTCTGTACAAAATTTTCTTCTTTATAAACAACCATTGACAAAAATTCTTTTCCAATTTCTATTTCGTTATTATCATCTTGTATTTCTTCATTTTCTTGTTCTACCTTCTGTTCTTCTTGTTGTTGTAATTCTTCTTGATATTTATCTTCATTTTCATCAAATAATTCTCTTAATTTTATTTTTTCTTCTTCATCGCACCAATAGTTTAAATGTAAGAATGCTATTATACTAATTGATTCTTTCTTAACAACTTGTCTATCTAATGAAACTGTTGTAGCGTATACTGGATTATATTCTGAAGATTTTTCTTCTTTTATTATATTATAAATATCATTTGGTAGTTTATTTATGTATTCTTTTCCTAACATATTTAATATTGCATATACTTCTGAATATATGTCTTTAACTGTGTTTTCCATGTTTTCTCTTTACCTCTTTTTCTTCTGTTTCTTCTATATTTTCTATTTCTTCTATTTCTTCTTTTGCCTTATTTTCATGTTCTTTTATCATTGTACTATATGTTTCAAACGCATTTTGCAAGTTAGTTCTATTCACATCAAAGCTTTTATATGTTTCTATTAGTTCTTCATGTGTTACTTTTAATAAATCTTCGACTTTTTTATTTAATTCTTTTGTTTCTTCCATTTATTCCTCCATTTATATTCCAAGTATTTTTTTAGCATTTTCTACATCTTCTTCAGTTGGTATTCTAACATTTTCTAATTCGTATTTTAAACCTAATTCTTCCCATTTATGTTTGCCCATATCGTGATATGGCAATATTTCAACCTTTTCTACTGTTTTTAGTGATTTTATAAATTCTCTTAAGTTTTCTAAGTCCTCTTTTTTATCTGTATAACCTGGTACTAACACTTGTCTTATCCACATTTTTTTATTGTTTCCACTTAAATATTTGGCAAATGCTAATTCCTTTTTGTTAGAAAATCCTATTAAATCTTTACAAATCTCATCATTTATACATTTTATATCTAATAGGAATAAATCCGCTAAATCTATTACTCTTTTTATATCTTCCGTTAATTCTAAATTTCCGGATGTATCTATTGTAACATTAATATTTTCTTGTTTCAACCTTGTGCAAACATCTATTAAAAATTTTGATTGTAATAAAGGTTCCCCTCCACTAAAAGTAACTCCTCCATTAGATGCAATAAAATAATTTTTATATTTTAAAATTTTGTGTATAACTTCATCTACAGAATATTGTTTTCCACAATTTGTAAGCCATGTGTCTCTATTTTGACAATATTTACACTTCATATGGCAACCTTGCATAAATATTACAAATCTAATTCCTGGTCCATCTAAGGCTCCCAAGCTCTCAAAGGAATGTATATATCCCATATTTTTTTCTTGCATAATTTTCTCCACCTATATTTATTAAATCTGCTCCATTTCGCGGGTTTTTAAGCAAAATGGAGCTATTTTAAATAATTTTAAATTACATTCTTTCGTGAATTGTTCTGTGTATTACATCTAATTGTTGTTCTCTTGTTAATTTTGTAAAGTTTACAGCATATCCAGAAACTCTTATTGTTAATTGTGGGTATTTTTCTGGATGTTCCATTGCATCTTCTAATAAAGCTCTATCGAATACATTTACATTTATATGATGACCTGTTTGCATAAAATATCCATCTAACAAACCAACTAGATTATTAATTTTTGTTTCTTGTTCTTTTCCTAAAGTTCCTGGTGTTATTGAAAATGTATAAGAAATTCCATCTTCTGAATATTCATAAGGAAGTTTTGCAATTGTGTTCATAACTGCAACTGCTCCATTTGTATCTCTTCCATGTAATGGATTTGCACCTGGTCCAAATGGTTCTCCAGCTCTTCTTCCATCTGGTGTATTTCCTGTTGCTTTTCCATAAACAACATTTGATGTTATTGTTAATATAGATAATGTATGTTTTGAATTTCTGTATGTTTGGTATCTTTCTAACTTTTTCATAAATGTTTTTACAATACCTACAGCAATTTCATCTACTCTATCATCATCATTTCCATATTTAGGAAAGTCACCTTCTATTTTATAATCTACTGCTAAACCTGTTTCATCTCTTATAACTTTAACTTTTGCATATTTTATAGCAGATAAAGAATCTACAACAACTGAAAGACCTGCAATTCCACATGCCATTGTTCTTTTTATATCTTTATCGTGTAAAGCCATTTCCAAAGCTTCATATGAATATTTATCATGCATATAATGAATAGCATTTAATGCTTTAATATATATTTTGGCAACATAATCCATCATTGCGCTAAATTTTTCAGCAACTTCGTTATAATCTAAATATTCTGAAGTAATTGGCTCAAATTTTGGTGTTATTTGTTTTCCAGAATTTTCGTCTCTACCACCATTTATTGTATATAAAAGTGCTTTTGCTAGGTTTGCTCTTGCACCAAAGAATTGCATTTGTTTTCCTATTTTCATTGCAGAAACACAACAAGCAATTCCATAGTCATCTCCTAATGTTAATCTCATTAAATCGTCATTTTCATATTGTATTGAAGATGTTCTTATTGAAATATCCGCACAGAATTTTTTAAATTCTTCTGGTAAATTTTTAGACCATAAAACTGTTAAATTTGGCTCTGGAGCTGGTCCTAAATTATCTAATGTATGCAAAACTCTAAATGAATTTTTTGTAACCATTGTTCTTCCATCTACACACATTCCACCAATACTTTCTGTTACCCAAACTGGATCTCCACTGAATAATTCATTATATTCTGGTGCTCTTAAAAATCTTACAAGTCTTAATTTCATAACAAAATGGTCCATTATTTCTTGTGCTTCTTCTTCTGTTAAATTTCCATTTTTAAAATCTCTTTCAAAGTAAATATCTAAAAATGTTGATGTTCTTCCTAAGCTCATAGCAGCACCATTTTGGTCTTTTATTGCTCCTAAATATCCAAAATATAACCATTGAACTGCTTCTTTTGCATTTGTTGCTGGAACAGATATATCAAATCCATATTTTTCAGCCATTTTCTTTAAGTCATTTAAAGCCTTTATTTGTTCTGCAATTTCTTCTCTTTCTCTTATTACTTCTTCTGTAAAATCATCTACATTTAATATGTTTAATTCTTCTTGTTTTTCTTCAATTAAAACATCTACACCATATAAAGCAACTCTTCTATAATCTCCTATAATTCTTCCACGACCATATCCATCTGGAAGTCCTGTAATTAAATGTGAACTTCTTGCTGCTCTAATATCTGGTGTGTATACACTAAATACACCATCATTATGAGTTTTTCTTAAATTATGATAAATGTATTCTGTTTGTTCATCTACTTTAAATCCATAAGCCTCACACGATTTTTCTACAATTCGTATTCCGCCATTTGGCATAATAGCTCTTTTTAATGGCTTATCTGTTTGAAGACCTACTATATCTTCTAATTCTTCATTAATATATCCTGCATCATATGCATTTATTGCTGATGGTGTTTTTGTATCTGCATCTAATACTCCACCCGCTTCTCTTTCTTTTTTATATAATTCTAAAACTTCATTCCAAAGTTTCTTAGTTTTCTCTGTTGCTCCCTTTAAAAAGCTACTATCTCCCTCATATGGAGTATAGTTATATCTTATAAATCCTCTAACATCAATTTCTTTTGTCCATTCTCCAGATTTATTAAAGCCATCCCATGCTTTGAAATCCATAATTTTTATTCCTCCTTTGTAAATAATCCTTCCACTTTTTATATTACCATAAGCACTTTTTTTTAGCAACAAAATTCATCAATAATTTACAAGAAAAATATACCTAATTTATGTATTTTTTCTAATTCATTGGTAAATATAAATAATGTAGTTTCTGTTAATTTATACTCTCAAATGCTATATTTTAGAAAATTAGGGAAATCATTTATTTTCCAGACTTTAAGAGGTGATAATATGGCCATTGATTACAATATAATGGGAGAAAGAATTAAAAAAGCTAGATTAGAAAAACAGCTTACTCAAGAAAATATAGCAGAAAAATTAGATGTTTCTGTTGCATTTTTAAGTAGAATAGAACGTGGTAGTTCTCATATTAATTTAAAAAGATTACAACAATTATGTTCTATTTTAGATGTATCTGAGGGATATTTACTTTCTGGAACTTCTGAGGATTCTAAAAATTACTTAAACAAAGATTTTCAAGAATTGTTAGAAAAATGCAATCCAGAACAATTAAAATTAATTTACAACCTTGCAAAAACTGTTGTAGAAAGTGAAAAATAAAGGCTTTTGGCCTTTATTTTTTTACAATAATTTTATCATTTCTGGCATATCTTTTGTTTGTACTTTCGGTATGTTTATTATTTCAAATTTTGAAATTTTTTCTCCAAATTGTATTTCTACTATATCTCCTACTTTAACTTCATAACTTGGTTTTACAGTTTTACCATTAACTGCAACTCTTCCTTTGTCTGCTATTTCATTTGCTACAGTTCTTCTTTTTATTACTCTTGATACTTTTAAGAATTTATCTAATCTCATTTTTTCTCCTTTTATCTATAACATCTATTTCTAAAATTACATCCATTATTATTATTGCAATTACAATTACAATTATTACTTATACTATCGCTTAAATCACTTATTGCATCTAGTACATCATTTATATCACTTTGCGTTGCAGGCCTGTTACTATTGCAACCACAGTTACAATTAGTATTAACAAAAGAATTTCCTGCTAATGCATTTGCAGATGGATTATTTGTTTGGCAATTACAACTACTTACAACAGCTTGATTTCCATTTAATGTTACAAGTCCATTATTAGCATTTGCACTAGCAGATGCGCTATTGTTTCCGCAATTACAGTTGCTTATTGCAATTGGAGATGTTGTAGAAAGTACTTCTGTTTCTGTATTATTCCTGCCTCCATAAAAACAACTACAATTAAATCTTCTACAAATCTTACAAATAATACATGATATAACTGCTGCTAAATAAGCGATTATTGCATATATAATTCCTGCAACTATATAATTTAAATTTCCTATAGCAAATGCTACAACTAAAAATACCGCAAATACTATTAATGATATAAGTAATGGATTTTTAAGTAATTTTTGAAATGCAATAGCAACTACAATAACTAAAAATGGAATTGCTAAAAATATTAATAAATTATTCATAAATATATCCCCCTTTCAGAGTTTTTACTATATTTTATGAATAATCTATTTTTATTGTGAATTATTAATTACTATAATTTACATTCATTAAATATAAACCATGAGCTGGTAATGTTTTACCTGCCTTTTGTCTATCTTTACTTTCTATTATAGTTTTAATTTCTTCTGGTTTTATTTTTCCAAGGCCTACTTCAACTAATGTTCCAGATATTATTCTAACCATATTATATAAAAATCCATTTCCTGTTAATTCTATATAAATTCTATTATTTTCTGTTTTTTTAATTTCTGCTTTGTAAATTGTTCTTACACTACTTTTACTGCTTGTACCACTAGATTTAAAAGCTTTAAAATCGTGTTCTCCTTCAAAGAATTTCGCTGCCTTTTTCATTGCTTCTATATTTAATTTATTTGGTATATGATATTCTAAATATCTATACATAGGTGTTGGAAATTCTGAATTGTCTATTACATATCTATATGTTTTCCTCTTACAATTATATCTACTATGAAATCTTTCTTCTACTTCCTCCGCATTTGTAATTACAATAGATTTTTTTATTTTTGAATTAATAGCAATTGGAAACTTTTCTATTGGAATTTTACTATTTGTTTTAAAATTAGCAACTTGTCCAAAACTATGTACTCCTGCATCTGTTCTACCAGAAGCATTAAGTTCAATTTCTTCTCCTGTCATTTCAGAAAGAACCTTTTCTATTGTTCCTTGAATATTTAGTTTA
Source organism: uncultured Clostridia bacterium (assembly GCA_934155165.1). Taxonomy (GTDB): domain Bacteria; phylum Bacillota; class Clostridia; order TANB77; family CAG-508; genus Merdicola. Next base: position 6,065 of record CAKPGS010000019.1, read on the forward strand.
TTAGGTTGTTTTTGCCAACCATTAAAATCTTTTCCATCATACATTATTGTTAATTTAATATTTCTCATTTCATACCTCAATTAATACACACATTTTTATAAATTTTAATACTATATACTGGTGTTGTATATGAATTTCTCTAATTGTGAATTAATAGCACTTGCTAGTTCTCTTTCTATTGCTATAAGTCAAGGTAAAACACCTCAAGAAGTTGGCACTCTTGCGGCTTTTTTTACAGCATTAGGAGATAACCTTGCAATTATTGCTTTAGAAAATGATGATGATTCTTCTTGTTTGTAAATTATAATTCTCTTCTTCCTTCTAATGCTTGCATAAGTGTTATTTCATCTGTATATTCTAAGTCTCCTCCAACAGGTATTCCTCTTGCAATTCTTGTTACTTTTATTCCTAAAGGTTTTATTAGTTTAGATAAATACATAGCTGTTGCCTCTCCCTCTACTCTAGGGTTTGTTGCAAGAATTATTTCTTTTACTTTTCCATCTGTAAGTCTTGCCAATAATTCTTTTACCTTTATATCATCTGGTCCTACTCCATTCATTGGAGATATAGAACCATGTAATACATGGTAAACTCCATTAAATTCGTGTGTTCTTTCCATTGCTATAATATCTCTTACATCTTCTACAACACATATAATACTTTCATCTCTTTTTGGATTTGAGCAAATTATACATGGATCTGTATCTGAAATGTTAAAACATTTTGAACAATACTTTAAATTTTTCTTAGCATTTGTTATTGCATTTACAAAATTATTTATTTCTTCTTCTGAACTATTAAGCATATGAAAAGCAAGTCTAGCGGCAGTTTTATGTCCTATGCTAGGTAATTTTTCAAATGCTTCTATTAATTTTTCTATTGATGGTGAATAAATTGACATTTTTTTCTCCTAAATTACATTAATCCTGGTATATTAAATTGTCCCATTGCTTGGTTTGTAGCACTATCAACTTTTCTTAAAGCTTCGTTAACACATGTTAAAATTAAATCTTCTAGCATTTCTACATCTTCTGGATCAACAACTTCTTTTTTTATTTTTATTTCTTTAATTACTTTAGCTCCAGAAACTTTTACAGAAACTGCACCTCCACCAGCTGTTGCATCAAAATCTTTTGCTGTTATTTCTGCTTGAGATTTTTCTAAGTCTGCTTGCATTTTCTTAGCCTCTTTCATTAAATTATTAATATTCATTCCTCCAAAATTTCCTCCTGGAAATCCTCCTCTTCTTGCCATTTTATAATTCCTCCTTTTTTTATTATTTTATATTGAAAATTATTTATATTCTAGCTTACAACTTCTATTCATCAATTACATCTAGATTAACATCATTTTTTTGAGCAAAATTTTCTATTCCATTATCAATATGTAATTTAGATAAATCTGTATTTTTATCAATTAATTTTACTCTCATTTCTTTACCCTTTAAAATAGAAACTTGTTTTTCTATTTCTTGCATATTTTCTGGCTTTTCCAACACAGTTTTTGCAAACTGTGTTAATCCATTTTTAAATTCGATTGCTACTGTTAAATCATTTACTTCTCCTAAGGATGTATTCATTAAATTAGTATATAGCATTATTTTTCCCTGTGTTTTAAAGTTTTCTATAATATCATTCCATCCTTTTATTGGCTTTAATCTTATTGCAGGTTTTTCTTCAGTTTTATTTTCTGCCTTTTGAGCTATAACAGCTGAATTGTTATTTTGTGTGAAATTTCCTTCTTTTAACATTTTTTCTAAATTATTTATTTTATTTTTTAATTCTTCAATTCCATCTACACTAACATCTGTACATAATTTTATAATTCCTGCCTGAAAAATAATGATTTTTTGTGATGATTTCTTCATGTCGTTTTCTAATTCAGATAAACTATAAATTAAATTAACTAGTTTTTCTTTAGATACATTTTTTGAAATTTCTTCTATTTGTGCAATTTCTTCTTCACTATAAATTCCTTTATTTCCGCTTGTTTTAAATAATAAAATATCTTTAACATATTTAATTATTTCCCATAACGTATTTTGTAAGTCTTTTCCATCCTTTAAAATTTCTTCTATAGTATTTAATGTTTCATCTATATTTTTTTCTATAACACCTTTTATTACTTTATTTATTAAATATGTTTGTGGAATACCTACAAGTTCTTTTATTTTATTATTATTTATTTTTGTATCTCCATCTTGAATACATCTTTCTAAAATACTTAGTGCATCTCTCATGGCACCTTCAGATAGCACTGCTATCGTATTTAAAGCTTCTTTATCTACTTCTATTCCACTTTCCTTACACACTATTTCAAGTCTTTTTATTATATTTTCATTAGATATCTTTTTAAAGTCAAACCTTTGACATCTTGAAAGAATTGTTGCTGGTAATTTTTGTGGTTCAGTTGTTGCTAAAATAAATTTTACGTGTTCTGGTGGTTCTTCCAATGTTTTTAATAATGCATTAAAAGCACCTATTGAAAGCATATGAACCTCATCTATTATATATACTCTGTATTTTGCAACTGTTGGTAAAAAATTAACTTCTTCTCTAATTGACCTTATATCTTCAACACTATTATTTGAAGCTGCATCCATTTCAACTATATCTGTTAATGAGCCAGAAAGTGCACCTTTACAAATTTCACATTCATTACAAGGCTCTCCATCTTTAGGATTTAAGCAATTTATTGCCCTTGCCATAATTTTAGCAGCAGATGTCTTACCAGTTCCTCTACCGCCATTAAATAAATATGCATGTCCTATACGGTTTGCTTTAATTTGATTTCTTAAAGTTCTTGTAATGTGTTCTTGTCCAACCATTTCGCTAAAAGTTTTAGGTCTAAATTTTCTATAAAGTGCTGTGTAATTCAAAAAATCACATCCTTATATATTAGTTTAGCCTCTCTATGGAAAGTATAATCACATAAATACACTACTTATTGCTGCTTCCTTCCGGATCTGACAAGGTTCGTAGCTTTTTATCGAAAATACCTTCCATACAAAGGCTAAACAACATTTTTATTACGTTCTTTATTATATACGTTTTTATATTATTATGCAAGTATTTTTACATTCTTTTTAAAACTAAATCTTCTGTATTTATTTCTGTAGTACTTGTTGCTTCTTCTAGTATATTTCCTGTTGGTAACTCTAAGCTTGCTGTGGTTTTATACTTTATTCCAGATTCTGTTTCTATTATTATATCAAAAGATACTTTTGCTTTTATTTCTTCTAAATTAACACTTGTTTTTGTAAGTAATGTTCCATCATGAGAAATTTGTTCATCTTCATTAGAAGAATATGTACTAATGTTAGCATTACAAAATCTAATTATTACAGTACCACCTTGATTTGAAATTTCTAGATTATTTATACTTCCCGCTTTACTACCAACATATATTAATTCATTTTCTATTTTGTATTTATCATCATTTTTAAAAAGCCCTGTTTCAGCTGGTTTATATAAATTAAGTGTTCCTTTTGCAGGTGCATTTTCAATTTGAACATTGTTAATTGTTACATTTTTTATTGCATCTTGCTTTTTTCCATTTTTTTCAATTGTTATATAAACATCATTATTTTGATTTACATTTAAATCCCATTTTGCAGTTGGTACATCTTTAGAAACACCCTCTACTGTACTTACAACTAATATTTTTGAAATATCAAATACTGCATTTTTTTCTCCCTCTACTTGATATTTAAAAATAACAAAAAATGCTAATGCACATACTAAAATTACAAATATTGATATTGTTAAAATATGTAAAATTCTATTTTTTTTACTTTGTATAGGTTTATCGCTCATTTATTTTTCCTTTCTTTTTAATCTAAGTTCTTTAAAAAATCTTTGTAAAATTTCTTTGCATTCTTGCTTTAATATTCCTTTTTCAACTTCAACTTTATGATTAAATTTATATTCAAATAAATTTAAAACAGAACCACAAGCTCCTGTTTTCTCATCATCTGTACCTATATAAACTTTTCGTATTCTTGAATTTATAATAGCTCCCGCACACATTGCACAAGGTTCTAATGTTACATATAAATCACAATTTTCAAGTCTCCAACTACTTAATTTTTTACTAGCCTTTTCAATTGCAATTATTTCAGCATGTTTAATTGTATTCAGTTTTGCTTCTTTCAAATTGTGTCCTCTTGCAATAATTTTTCCATCTTTAACAATAACAGCTCCAACAGGCACTTCTTCTTTTTCATATGCTTTCTTTGCCTCTTTTATCGCCTGCTTCATAAATTTTTCATTATCATTCATACTTAAATCACCATAAATACACTGGTACACCCAAGCCGACTCGAACGGCTATCGGTCGCTTAGGAGGCGACTGCTCTATCCTGTTGAGCTATGAGTGCAAATTCTTTGGTATTATACACTATTTTAAGTAGATTTTCAACTATTGATTTTTTTTATAAATTTTCATATAATTATAAAAAATTTTAAGGAGAATTAATATGCAAAAAATTTTAGGATATATGAGAAAAGCTATTGATGAATATAATATGATTGAAGATGGAGATAAAATTGCAGTTGCTCTTTCTGGTGGTAAAGATTCTTTTACTTTATTACTTGGGCTTAAAAATTTGCAAAGATTTTATCCTAAAAAATTTGATATTATTGGAGTTACTATAAATCCTGGTTTTGAATTTTTTGATAGTAGTTTGATTAAAGATTTTTGTGATAAATTAGATGTACCTTTTTTTGAAGAACATTCACATGCACAAGAAATTGTTTTTGAAATTAGAAAAGAAAAAAATCCTTGCTCTTTATGTGCAAATCTACGTAGAGGTGCTTTAAATACTGTAGCAAAAAGAGAAGGTTGTAATAAAATAGCATTAGGTCATAATGAAGAAGATGTTTTAGAAACCTTTTTATTAAATCTTTTTTATGCTGGAAGTATAGGCACATTTTCACCCAAAAGCTATATGAATAAATCTGAAATAACATTAATTAGACCTTTAATTTATGCACCAGAAAAATATATTCAAAACTTTGTAAAAAGAAACAACATAGAAGTAATGCAAAAAGCATGTCCTATGGATGGTAATTCAAAAAGAGAAGATATGAAAAAATTAATCCAAAGCTTTTATAAGGACTTACCACATATTCGTTCAAATTTATATGGAGCTATTAAACGTGCAGGATTAGATGGATGGAAAAATGTTTAATATTAATATTTGTATAATACATAATTATAATAAATTTATGAAATGAGAAATTGAATAAATTTCATTATAATTATGTTTTTTTATATATTTTTTAAGACTAATAATAAATTAATCTAAAATTTCATCGAGGCTCCCCATTCACGGCCTTCTAGCAAAATTCTATAGAATTTTGAAGAAGGCCGGAAAGGTCCCCACTTGCCTCGCGAAATTTAATCTTAATTATTATTAGTCTTTTTTAATTGCAATAACTACCTTATTTATTCTTTTACGATTTTATTTAATTCTTCTAATAATTCACTCATTTCTTTTTCTGAATTTTCTAGACTATCTGATTTTACTCCTACATAGAATTTTATTTTTGGTTCTGTTCCTGATGGTCGTACACAACACCATCCATTATTTTCTAATTCAAAATATAGTACGTTTGATATTGGAAGTCCTGTTTTACTTTCTTCTTTCGTGTTCATATTAATTACTTTATTTTCTTTGTAGTCTTTAAACTTTAATACTTTATATTTTCCTAATTTTTGTAATGGATTTTGTCTTAATTTTTCCATTATTGCTTTTATTTTATCTGCTCCATCTACTCCTTCCATTGTAATTGAAAGTAGTCCTTCTTTGTAAAATCCATATTTATTATAAATATTTATCATTTGATCCCATAAGCTTAAATTAAATTGTTTATAGTATGCTGCCGCTTCGCAAAGTGCCATTACTGCTGCTATTGCATCTTTATCTCTTGCATGTGTACCAATTAAGCAACCATAACTCTCTTCAAATCCAAATAAATATTCATACTCCTTAGTTTCTTCAAATATTTTTATTTGTTCTCCTATATATTTAAATCCTGTTAAAACTTCTATTAATTTTATATTATATTCTTTAGCAATTGCATCTGCTAGGTTTGAGGAAACTATAGTTTTTATTAATGCTCCATTTTTTGGAAGCAATCCTTTTTCTTTTTTTTGTGATAGTTCATATTCTGCTATTAAAAGTCCAGACATATTTCCAGTAAAAGATTTATATTCTCCTGTTTTAGAATCTTTTGCATATACTCCAAGTCTATCTGCATCTGGGTCAGTGGCCAAAACAACATCTGCATCAACTTCTTCTGCTAATTTCAATGCAAGTTCAAAGGCTTTTTTATCTTCTGGGTTTGGATAACTAACTGTTGGGAAATTTCCATCTGGTAATTCTTGCTGTTTAACTACATAAACATTTTCAAATCCTAATCTTTTTAAAATTTCTCTTACAGGAATATTTCCAGTTCCATGTAATGGTGTATATACAATTTTTAAATCTTTTTGCATTTTTGTAATAACATCTTTATTTAAAACTAAATCTTCAAGTACTTTCATGTATTTATCATCTAGTTCTTTTCCTATAACATTATATAAACCTTTCCCTGTTGCTTCTTCCCTAGATATTTTCTTTATTTCAGCATAATCTTTTATACTGTTTACTTCATCTATAATTTGTTTATCTTTTGGTGCAACAATTTGTGCTCCATCTTCCCAATAAACTTTATATCCATTGTATTTTGGTGGATTATGACTTGCTGTAATCATAATTCCAGCAATACAACCCAATTCTCTTACTGCAAAAGATAATTCTGGAACAGGCCTTAATGAATCAAAAATATATGTTTTAATTCCATTAGCATTTAAAATTAACGCTGCTTCTTCACTAAATTCTGGAGACATATTTCTAGAATCGAAACTAATTGCAACTCCTTTACTTTCTCCTCCTTCTTTTTTTATAAAATTAGCCAAACCTTGAGTAGCTTTACCAACTGTATAAATATTCATTCTATTAGTTCCAGCACCTATAATTCCTCTAAGTCCTGCTGTACCAAATTCAAGTTCTTTGTAAAATCTATCTTCTATTTCTTTCTCATTGTTTTTTATTTCTTTTAACTCTCTTTTTGTTTCTTCATCAAATGTACTTTCCGTACACCATTTTTTATATTCATCTAAATATTCCATAAAATACCTCCTAATTTTTTTCTAATTATATATAAAAGAAAAAATTATATCAATACAAACACTAAAAAATTTCTATAATATAAAAATAGCGGTAAATAACCGCTATTTAATATTATATTTATATTTTATAAAATTTCCTATATAGTTTTGTTGCTGTTTCTGGTGAATCTACTCCCTCTGCATTTTTTACGGGAGCAAATTCTTCTTCTCTTTTTACTCTCATTATTACCATACTATCTAAACTTGTAAATGCATCAAATATAAAACTTTCAAATTTATATGCATTTGGTTCTTTTGCTGTTATAATTTCTCCTTTTTCATTCATATAATTAGCCTTCTTTTTAGCAACGTGATATGGTAATTTATTTTTTGAAATCATTTCTAATCTTTTTATATTAAACATATTGCATAAAATGTGTGATTCACTATATACAAGTTCACCATTTTCATCTTCTAACTCAGCTAATTCATCTGAAATTTCTGAATATTCTATAACACTTGGTTTTCCATCTCTTTTACAAAATACACCTACTTTTTCCTTTGCATTTGCTTTTATTAGAGATTTTCCTGCTGCTAAACAGTTTTTACTTTCAGCAAGTCCTATTAATGTATTGTCTACCATTTTTACAAGGACATTATCAACTCCACCTATAAATACCCATTCAATTCCTTCGTTTTCCATTTGCTCTAACACACCAGATTTATCCATAGATTCAAAAACTCCACCATGTCCATCTGAAGCAAGTTTAACAAAACCATTTTCATCTACAAGTAATTTTCCATCTAATCCTACCATTGGTAATTCACCTTGTATAAAAAACGTAACTTTTTCTTTTGGATAATTAAAATAATTATTTTTTTCGAAAAATTCTACAGTTTCTTTATTATTTTGGTTACTTGTCATTATATACCAGTGTACATATACTCCATATTTTTTCTTTGCTTCTTTTAAAGTTTTGCAAAGTATTTCAAATAAAGACATTTCTTTTCCAACATTTAATGTATATGTTCCTTTTGGTCCTGTATGTCCAAGTCTTGTACCTTGTCCACCTGCCATTGTTACAACAGCCAATTTTCCAGCTTTTATTTTTTCTGTTCCTATCTCATCATATTTTTCTTTTTCTTCTTTTGATAATCTATCTTTTTCTGTACATTCTATAGATTCTATTTTTTCATCTTTTAAATCTAATTCTTTTTGTGCATTTTTATATAAGTTTTTCATTAAATTAAAATCTATATTGTCTATTTCTTTTAAAAGTTTTTCTTTATCTTCATTATTCATATTTTTATAATTAACTAATAATTGTTCTTGATTATATTTTATTAATTTTTCTTTAATTTTTTCGTATTGTTTTTCCATATAAAAACCTCTTTTCTTATAGTGTTCTTTAATAATAATATAATCTTACGTTCTAGTCAATATTTTATTTTACATTTTTTATATATCTGCATCCTTCAGAATTTAATATTTTATGATAATTCTTCAACAATGCTTTATTTACTTCTGTGTGTTCTATTTCAAAGCAATTTACTACATTTATAGTTTTATCCATATTTTCTTTTCTAATTTCTTCTATATATTTATTTTTTTCTTCTACCTCATTTTTGTTTCCATTTATTATTACATATATTTTATTATTATTTTCTAATTCATTATTTAAGTATTTTTTTATTTCGTTTCCTACTAAATTTGTTTTATTCCAATTTATTTCTAATATTTTATCTTTTAAATTATCTTCTATATTTATTTTAGAAATTACTTTATTAACTTCATTATTTATATCTACATTTAATAATGTACATATTTTATTTTCCTCTTTTATTTTGTTTGCTACAAACGGTACTATTGTTACACCAAGATGAACTTCATTCGCATAAAAATTGCATATTTTTTCATCATACATATTTTAATACCTCGCTTTCTATTTCCATATTTTACCATTTTTATTTTCCCTAGTCAATGTATTTCCGTATGTTTTCATAGATTTTATTCGACAAAAATATAATATTAATTTGTATATTTTTTTATTTTTGGTTAATACTTTTTTTAAAGAGTTTTTTTAACAGTAAAGGAGTTTTTATGAATTATTTAAAAAAATTACCATATAAAATTAAATTATTTTTATTTATTTTACCATTACTTTTTATTTACACATTAATATGTTCTATTAGCTATGTAAATGCTATTTCTACAGATTTACAGAAAAACGTATTTAGATTACATGTAATTGCAAACAGTGATTCTGAAGATGATCAAAATCTAAAACTTAAAGTAAGAGATAATGTAATTAAATATATGAATACTTTATGTTCTAAAACAACTTCTAAAGAAGAAGCTATTGAAATAGCAAATGCACATTTAAATGAATTTAAAAAAATTGCATTAAACACTATTAAAGAGAACGGCTACAATTATGGTGTTGATATTTCTATTGACAATGTATTTTTCCCTACAAAAACGTATGGTGATATTTCATTGCCAGAAGGGTACTATGATGCTTTAAGAATAAAAATTGGTAAAGCTGAAGGAAAAAACTGGTGGTGTGTAATGTTTCCTCCTTTGTGTTTTGTAGATGTTACATCTGGTATTGTTCCAGATGATTCTAAAGAATTATTAAAAGAAAATCTAAGTCAAGAAGAATACGATTTAATATGTAGTGGAAATTCTGATGATTTAAATAATACCGATATAACATTTAAATTTAAAATTGTAGAATTATTAAATAATACTAAAATGATGCTAGCTTCAAAAAATTAATTTTTTTATTGTAAATTAAAAACGTTTATGTTATATTATATTTTGATTATTGAATTAAACATACTAACTAATGGAGGTTTTTAATTTGGAAAAATTAGTTGTAACAGGTGGAACACCTCTAAAAGGCGAAGTATCTATTGTTGGAGCTAAAAACTCAGCAGTAGCAATTTTACCTGCAACACTTTTATTAAAAGGTGTTTGCACTTTAGAAAATGTTCCAAATATTAGTGATATAAATATAATTTGTGATATATTAGAAAATTTAGGTGCTAAAATAAATTGGACTAAGAAAAATACATTAGAAATTGATACGAGCAATATAACATCTACAAATGCACCTTTAGATAAAACAAGTAAGTTTAGAGCATCTTACTATTTAATAGGTGCTTTACTTGGAAAATACCATTCTGCAGAGGTTGGTTTACCTGGTGGTTGTAATTTAGGAGCTAGACCCATAGACCAACATATAAAAGGATTTGAAGCCTTAGGCGCAACAGTTGAAGTTGAACAAGGTAAAATTCATGCTAAAACAGATAATTTAAAAGGTACAGCAATTTATTTAGATGTTGTTTCTGTTGGTGCAACAATTAACCTAATGCTTGCAAGTGTTCTTGCAGAAGGAACAACAATAATAGACAACCCTGCTAAAGAACCACATATAGTTGATGTTGCAAACTTTTTAAATTCTTGTGGTGCTGATATTAGAGGTGCTGGTACAGATAGCATAAAAATAAATGGAGTCAAAGAATTAAAAAATACATGTACATATTCAATTGTTCCAGATCAAATAGAAGCAGGAACATTTATGTTAGCAGCTGTTGCTACAAGAGGAGATATTTTAGTAAAGAATTGTATAACAAAACATTTAGAAGCATTAACAGCAAAAATAATTGAAATGGGAGCACATGTCGAAGATTTAGATGGAGAAAATATTAGAGTTTGGTGTGATAAACGTCCATCTAAATTAAATATAAAAACACTTCCACACCCAGGTTTCCCTACAGATTTACAACCTCAAATGGGTGTTGCTTTATGTACTGCTGAAGGAACAAGTATTATAAATGAAAGTATTTGGGAATCCAGATTTCAATATACTGCTGAATTAAATAAAATGGGGGCTAAAATAACAGCTCAAGGTAAAACAGCTGTATTTGAGGGTGTAGAAAAACTTGTTGGAGCTCCTGTTTATTCTACAGATTTACGTGCAGGTGCTGCTTTAATAATTGCTGCTGCTTGTGCAGAAGGAAAAACAGAAATATATAATCTTCAATATATTGATAGAGGTTACGAAAATATAGAAGATAAATTTAGAAATTTAGGATTAAATATACAAAGAATTAAAGAATAGAGGTACCAAATAAATGTTAAACTTTAGTAGTCTTTATAGTGGTAGTACAGGAAACTCGCTTTTTTTACAAAGTGATAATTCTAAAGTATTAATAGATGCAGGTGTAAGTGCTAAAAAAATAACCGAAGCACTTGCATCTTTTAATGTTAAAGCTGAAGATTTAGATGCAATAGTTGTTACACATGAGCATTCTGATCATATACAATCTTTAGGAACACTATCTAAAAAATACAATATTCCTGTTTATGCAACAAAAGAAACTTTTGATGCAATGCCTAAACAAACAGAAAAAATAATGTGTAATAATATTAATTGTATAAATACTAACGAAAAATTTGAAATAAATGATTTAACCTTTAAGCCATTTTCTATACCACATGATGCTGCAAACCCTGTTGGTTATACAATTTTTGGAGATAATAAACAATTAAGCGTTGCAACGGATATTGGAAATATGAGTTTAGATATTTTAAATACCATAGAAGGAAGCTCATTTTTAATGCTTGAATCTAATTATGATCCAGAAGTTTTAAAATGTTGTTCATATCCATTTCATTTAAAACAAAGAATATCTGGTAATAAAGGACATCTTCCTAATTATATGGCCGGAAAAACTGTTGCTTATTTATTAAATACAGGACTATCTCAAGTTATTTTAGGTCATTTAAGTAAAGAAAGCAATTTCCCTGAACTTGCATATAAAACTGTTGTAGATGAATTAATCAAAAAAGATTTTGATGAAAATTCTTTGATTTTAACTGTTGCAAGTAGAACTGAACCTAGTAAATTATTTAAAATATAAAAGGAGCAAATTATATGCTAACTATTAATATTGTTTGTGTTGGTAAAATTAAAGAAAAATTTTTTTCCGATGCTATAGCCGAATATTCAAAAAGACTTTCTAAATACTGCAAATTTGAAATGATTGAAGTTGCAGATGAAAAACTACCAGCAAAAATAAATGACTCAATTATATCTGAAATAAAATATAAAGAATCTCAAAAAATTATTCAAAAAATAAAAAAAGATTCATATGTTATTGCATTAGACTTGAGTGGTAAAGAACTTTCATCTGTTGAATTATCAAAAGAAATCGAAAAAATTGCTCTAAATTATAATAGCCAAATAACCTTTATAATTGGAGGAACTTTAGGTTTAACAGATGAAGTATTAAAGCTTTCTAATGATAAGTTATGTTTTTCTAAAATGACTTTTCCTCATCAATTAATTCGTATATTTTTAGTTGAACAATTATTTAGAGCTTTTAAAATTTCTAATAACGAAACTTATCATTGGTAAAAATTATATGTGGGCTCACAGAAGGAATTTTTATACAAAAAGTCAATTTATTGGGGGACAAACTTTTGGCCTCGAACTCAAATAAAGATTAGTTGTTTATAAGTTAATATAGGGAGCTAACTATAAATAATATATCTTATATCTAAAAAATAAATCTTCCTCCTGTAAGATTAATAACCATTTAATTTTTCTAAAATTAATTTTATATAAATTTTTATAACTATATTTTTAATGGTAAAAAATAAAGAAATAAATATTATGAATTTAAAAATCATATGAATTCACCTCAAAAAGGCTTTGAATTAAATATATTAAACTTATACTCTCTTTTTTTCTAAAAGTCAACAAAAATCGATTTACATCTTTCGACAAAATAATCTTTACTTATTAAAACATCCAATTAATTATAAAATTTGATACTAATATTCCAACTAAGTCTGCAAATAAAGCTGTCCAAAGTACAAATCTTGTATTCTTTACTTTTATACAGTTAGTATATACTGCTATTGTATATAACGTTGTTTCTGTTGATCCCATTATTGTTGATGCAATTAAACCTATTTTTGTATCTACTCCAAAATTTGTCATTATATCTGTAGCTATTGCCATTGAAGCACTTCCTGATATTGGTCTTAAAATTGCAAGAGGTAAAACTTCTATAGGAAAGTTAAATAAACTTACTATAGGTTTTATTAAATAAATTATTCCATCTATTACACCTGATGTTCTTAATGCACCAATAGCTACAAATAAACAAAGAAGTGTTGGAAATAAATTAATAACAGTTTTAACTCCATTTTTTGCACCATCTATAAAAATATCAACACAGTTTTTATTTTCCTTAACAGAAAACAATACAACTATTAAAATTATTAATGGTATACTAAGCGAAGAAATAAATTCTATTTAAATCATCTCCTATTTATTTTTAATAAAATTTTTGTAAGAGTAATCCCAGAAACTGCTGCACAAATTGTTGCTATCCATACAGGAATTATAATTTTTGTTGGATTTTGTGAACCTAATGAGTTTCTAATTGCAATAACTGTTGTTGGAATAATTTGTATTGAAGCTGTATTTAAAACAATAAATAAAACCATTGAATCTGTTAATTTATTTTTTTCATTATTTTTCTCTTGCATAGTTTGCATAGCCTTTATTCCTAATGGTGTAGCTGCATTTCCTATTCCTAATAAATTTGCTACAATATTCATAGATATTTCATCATATTCTTTATCTTCTTTCCTTATATCTGGAAATAATATTTTCATTATTGGCTTTAATATCTTTTTTAATTTATTTATTAACGAAGTATTTTTTATTATTTCTATAATTCCAGTCCATAAGCACATAGTCCCCAAAAAAGTTATTGATAATTCAACAGCTTTTCCAGCATAACTAAAAATACCATTACTTAAATTTTCTACATTTCCACTAAAAATTGCATATATAATAGAAACAATTAAAAACATTGGCCATATTTTATTTAGCATTAAATCCCTCCTATATATATATATTAAAAAAATATAAAAAAATGATTTTTTAATAAAACTATACAATTTATATTGACCAATGTTTAATATTTGTGGTATCATATAACTGGAAAATATTAACAATGTTTTACCCTATCAATTAGGAGGTACATATGAAATCAACAGGAATTTTAAGAAAAGTAGATGAATTAGGTAGAGTTGTTATTCCTATAGAACTTAGAAATAAACTAGATATTCATGAAAAAGACCCTTTGGAGATATATGTAGAAGGAAATGATATAATTCTAAGAAAATTTCAACCAAATTGTATTTTTTGCGGAAACACAAAAAAATTGGTACCTTTTAACAATAAATTAATATGTGCAAAATGTCAGGAAAAGATAAAAAATTTAGAAATTTAATTGTAATTAATAAAATTAAAATAACATTCAACAACTAAAAAGAATTCTTAAAAATAAGAATTCTTTTTAGTTATTAATAAATTTTTGATATATTTCATTTTTACTAACATTTCTATCCTTTGCAATTAATTTAATTATTTCCTTTTTTGAGTAACCTTTATTTTCATAATAATTATAATGTTCATCAATTGTTAATAACCTTAAATTATTTTCTATGTTTTCCACATTTTTATTACCTTCAATTATTATTACAAATTCACCTTTTGGATCTTCGATTTTTTCTTTTAATTCTCTTATTGTTCCTCTTATAAATTCTTCATGTATTTTTGTTATTTCTCTTGCAAAAACCACTTGCCTATTTTCTAATATGTTTTCTAAATCATTAATTGTATTTAAAATTTTATGTGGAGCCTCATATAAAATTATTGTTTTATTATTATTTTTTATTTCATTTAATTTTTCTTTTCTTAATTTTTTATTTAATGGTAAAAATCCTAAAAAACAAAATTCTTTTGTATCTATTCCAGATGCAATTAAAGCATTTATAGCTGCACATGCCCCAGGTATAGGAATTATCTGAATATTTTCTTTTATAGCTTCTTTAACAACTTCTTCCCCTGGATCTGATATACCAGGTGTTCCAGCATCTGAAACAATTGCAATATTTTTTCCTTCTTTTACTTTTTCTATTATTTTATTTAATTTTTCATTTTCATTATGTCTATGACAACTTATCATAGGTTTTGAAATTTCTAAATGATTTAATAATTTTAAGGTATGTCTTGTATCTTCAGCTGCAATTAAATCTACATTCTTTAATACATTTATTGCTCTTAAAGTAATATCTTCTAAATTTCCAATTGGTGTTGCAACTAAATATAATTTTCCATTCATTTTACTTTTCCTCTTTATTATATATTTTTAATAATTGTTTAGTATAATTATTATTTTCATCATAAATAATTAATGGTTCTTCAAACTTTAAAAATTGATTGGCATTTTTCACTGCTTTAATTAATATTAAATTTGGAGTTTTATTAATTTTGGGATATACTAATTTAATTATTTTTGGTTCTAATTTATTTTTTCTTAAAATATCTATAATATCTACAATTCTATCTGGTCTATGAACCATATAAAATTCACCTTTATCTTTTAATAATTGTGCAGATATTTTTATAAAATCTTCTAAATTAGCTTCCACTTCATATCTAGAAATTAATTGATTTTTATTTTCATTTTTTATTCCAGTATTTTCTTTTTTATATGGTGGATTAGTTACAATAGCATCTATAGAATTATTTTCAAAATATTTATTTATATTTTTTATATTATCATTAATTAATTCTATTTTATTTTCTAATGAATTTAACTTAATAGATTTATTTGCCATTTCAAATATTTCTTTTTGAATTTCTATTCCATATATTTTCTTTATTTTTGTTTTACCAGATAATAAAATACTAATTATTCCTGTTCCAGTTCCTAAGTCTATTACAGTTGAATTATTTCTTATATTTTTAGCAAAATCAGAAAGCAAAACAGCATCCATTCCAAAACAAAAATAATTTTTATTTTGAATTATTTTTAAATTATTAAATTCTAAGTCGTCAATTCTTTCATTTTCATTTAATCTTATTTTTTCTATTTTAATCACCTATTTGATTTTTTTGAATATTATATAACAAAAAAAATAAAAAATCAAAAAGAGGTATTTATGGGAGAAAAAGATTTAATTCCAAAAAATAATAAAAAGAGAAAATTCGATTTTAAAAAAATAAAAAAAAATACAACAAATTCTTTATGCGAAGTAGAAACATTTTTATGTAGTTTTAAGAAAAGTTGTACATATTATAATTTATATAAATTATTAAAAAAATAATTAAATTATTTTTGTTTTTTATTTTTATAAAATACTGTTTTTGAAATACCGCGTAAGCGACCAAACGAGCAGAATTTCTGTGAGTGCGATTTGGAGCAATCTTCATTTTATTAATTTATATATTAATAATTTAAATATATAAATTATATTTTATAAAAAAAGTAATTGCATGATAAATGGCCAATAGGCCATTTTAAAATCTGAAGATTGCAACACCAAGGTATAAAAAAACAATATTTTATAAAAAATAAATTATATAAATTTAAACTTATTTTTTAGTTTATTTTACATTTAATTAATTATTTATTTATTTTTATAATTTAATTATTTTATATTTAATTATTTATTTTTAATTAATTTTTATATTTATTTTTTAATTATTTTTTTCTAAATAAATTATGTCCTTAAAATTTTTATCTTCTTCACCATTTATTAATATTTTTATTCCATTAATTTCATTTAATTGTGTTACTGTGTTTAAAATAGAATTTGCAGAATTATTTAAATTATCTGAATTCAAAAATTCACTTGAAAGATCTATTTTTAAAATATCTCCTTCTAAAAATACAGAATTAATTTTTGTTCCCTCTGGAATACTTTTTATTAGATTTTCATTTTTTGGTCCTTCAATTAATAAATTAATTAAATATTCATATGGATTTTTTATTAAATTATTTGCATCTATTTTCCTTGCTTCTGGAATTAAATTTTTATTTTCTTTATCCGAAAAGTATAAAGTAACTACAGTTTCTCTTAATTGTTTTTCACTTATTTCTTCCTGTGGTGTATAATCTTGAATTTCTTCATTGGTATTATTTTTTACAATAAAATTTTTATAAATAAAAAATCCTAAAATAACTAATAAAATTAAAATTAAAAAAATACAAATAATTTTCTTTTTCATACATATTTCCTTTCCTTGAATTTTTATAAATTTTCTTTATAAAAATCTCATAATAAATTTATATTAATTTCTATTTTAGACAAGTTATTTTTAGAACATTTTATTTAGAATTTTAAGTCGACTTTATTTGACAAAACTCTCTTTACACTATAAAATATAAGATAGTTTTATGTTACTAAAAATAAGCAATATGGAGGTAAAATATGGATGAAATATTGCACGTTGGATTAGACGTTGGTTCTACAACCGTAAAAATAATTGTAATGAATTCCAATAAGGAAACTATATATTCAAATTATGAAAGACATTTTTCAGATACTAAAAATACAATATGTAACACTTTAGAAAAATTAGCAGAAAAATATCCAAATAATAAATTTACACTAGCATTAACAGGTTCTGGTGCAATGAGTGCTGCAAAATTTTTAGGAGTAGATTTTATACAAGAAGTTGTTTCTTGTAAGAGAGCTGTTGAAAAATATATTCCTAAAACAGATGTAGTTATTGAACTTGGTGGAGAAGATGCAAAAATTATTTATTTTGATGAATCTATAGAACAAAGAATGAATGGTACTTGTGCAGGTGGTACAGGTGCATTTTTAGACCAAATGGCTTCACTACTTCATACAGATACTCAAGGTTTAAATACTTTAGCTAAAAATTATAATACAATATATCCTATTGCATCTAGATGTGGTGTTTTTGCAAAAACAGATATACAACCACTTTTAAATGAAGGTGCTGCAAAAGAAGATATTGCAGCTTCAATATTTCAAGCAGTTGTTAATCAAACAATTAGTGGATTAGCTTGTGGTAGACCTATTAAAGGAAATATCGCATTTTTAGGTGGTCCTTTAAATTATTTATCTGAACTTAGACAAAGATTTATTGAAACATTAAACCTAAAACCTGAAGAAATAATAATTCCTGAAGAAGCTCATCTAATTGTAGCTAAAGGTGCTGCTTTAGATTCAATTAATTCAAATATTATTACAATAGAAAAATTAAAAGAAAAAATAAATAATTTAAAAAATTCTCACGATAATACAAGCAAACCTTTAGACCCTTTATTTAATTCAAAAGAAGAATTAGAAGAATTTAAACTTAGACATAGTAAAGCAAAAATAAATAAAAAAGATTTAAAAGATTTTAAAGGAAATTGTTATATAGGAATAGATGCTGGTTCAACTACAACAAAACTTGTTTTAATAGATGATAACAATAATTTATTATATTCATTATATGGCAGCAACGAAGGAAATCCATTAAAAAGTGTTATGAATATGCTAAAAGAACTTTATAGTATTTTACCTGAAAAAGCTATAATACGTTATAGTGGTGTAACAGGTTATGGCGAAAACTTAATTCAAACAGCTTTAAATGTAGACTTAAATGAAATAGAAACTATTGCACACTATACAGCAGCAAAAGAATTTGAGCCTGATGTTACAAGTATTGTAGACATTGGTGGTCAAGATATGAAATATATAAAAATAAAAGATGACACAATAGATAATATAATGCTTAATGAAGCTTGTTCTTCAGGTTGTGGTTCTTTTATAGAAACCTTTGCTAAAAGCTTAAATATTACAATTTCAGATTTTGTTAAAGAAGCTTTAGAAAGTAAAACACCAGTTGACCTTGGCTCAAGATGTACAGTATTTATGAATTCTAAAATAAAACAAGCTCAAAAAGAAGGCTACTCTGTTGGGGACATTTCTGCAGGACTTTCTTATTCTGTTATAAAAAATGCTATACAAAAAGTTATGAAAGTTAGAGATGTAGAAACACTTGGAAATCATATTGTTGTACAAGGTGGAACTTTTTATAATGATGCAGTTTTAAGAGCCTTTGAATTAATAGTAGGAAAAAATGTTATTCGTCCAGAAATTGCTGGATTAATGGGTGCTTATGGAGTCGCACTTCTAGCAAAAGAGCAATTTGAATCTAACTTAAATATGGAATACACATCAACAATCGCAAACTTAAAAGATATTGAAAACCTAGATATAAAAACATCTCATATTCGTTGTAAAGGCTGTGAAAACCATTGTTTACTTACTATTAATACTTTTAGCAATGGTCAAAGACATATATCTGGAAATAGATGTGAAAAAGGTGCAGGTATTACAAATAAAAAACAAGATTTACCTAACTTAGTAAAATATAAATATGAAAGATTATTTAACTATACTCCTTTAGAAGAAAAAGATGCACCAAGAGGAACAATAGGAATCCCTAGAGTTTTAAACATGTATGAAGATTATCCATTTTGGTTTACATTTTTTACAAATTTAGGATTTAGAGTTATTTTATCTGATAAAAGTACACGAGAAACATATGAAAAGGGTATGGAATCTATGCCTTCTGAATCTGTTTGCTATCCAGCAAAACTTTCTCATGGACATATTATAAATTTAATAGAAAAAGGAATAACTACAATATTCTACCCTTGTATTCCATATTCAAGAAAAGAATTTGAAAAAGCAAATAATCAATATAATTGTCCTATTGTTATTTCATATTCAGAAGTTTTAAAAAATAATGTAGAAGAACTAAAAACAAATAATATTAAATTCTTAAATCCTTTCTTACCTTTTGATACTAAAAACTTAATAAAAAGAATTTTAGAATTAGATGAATTTAAAGAATATAATTTTAATAAAAAAGAATTATTAAATGCCGCAACACTTGCAGAAGAAGAATATCAAAATTTCAAAAAAGAAATTTTAGAAAAAGGAAATGAAACAGTAAAATATATTGAAGAAAACAATTTAAGAGGAATTGTTTTGGCAGGAAGACCTTATCATTTAGACCCAGAAATAAATCATGGAATAGATACATTAATTACAAGTTTAGGTTTATGTGTTTTAACAGAAGATTTTGTTGCTAGAAACGAAAAATTAGAAAACCCATTAAGAGTTGTTAATCAATGGGTATATCACTCAAGACTATATGCAGCAGCCGATTTTGTAGGAAAACATGACCATTTAGAATTAATACAATTAAATTCTTTTGGATGTGGTGTTGATGCTGTTACAACAGACCAAGTTGAAGAAATTTTAAAAAGCTATGATAAAATGTATACTTTAATAAAAATAGATGAAGTAAATAATTTAGGAGCTGTTAGAATACGTATTCGTTCATTACTTGCAAGTATGAATAAGCGTATTAAAGAAAAACAAGAAAATAAAGAACTTGGAAATTATAGTCCTTTAAGACCTATTTTTACTAAAGAAATGAAAAAAGACTATACGATTTTAATACCACAAATGGCACCAATACATTTTGAATTATTAGAATCTGCAGTTAGAGCCTCTGGATATAATGCCGTTCTTTTAAGAGAATGTACTCAAAAAACTGTAGAAACAGGTTTAAAATATGTTAATAATGATGCATGTTATCCATCAATATTAACAACAGGTCAATTTATAGAAGCATTACAATCTGGAAAATATGATTTAGATAAAACAGCTATTATAATGTCTCAAACAGGTGGAGGTTGTAGAGCAACAAACTATATAGGTTTCATCAGAAAAGCCTTAAAAGATGCAGGTTTTGAAAAAGTTCCTATTATATCATTTAATGTTGTAGGTATGGAAAAAATGCCAGGCTTTAAATTAACTCTACCACTTTTAGAAAGACTTTTAAAAATGGTAATCTATGGAGATTTATTACAAAAAATGCTTACAAAAAATAGAGCATATGAAATAAATAAAGGTGAAACAGAAAAATTATTTAATGAATGGTTAGAAAAATGTAAAAAACTTGTTACAAAATCAACCAACAAACAATTTAAACAAAGCATATATGACATAGTAAACGACTTTGAAAAAATAGAATTAGATACATCTATAGAAAAACCAAAAGTTGGAGTTGTAGGAGAAGTATTAATAAAATATCATCCATTTGGAAATAATTATGTAGCAAATGTTTTAGAAAAAGAAGGAGCAGAAGTAATACTTCCAGACTTTATGGGATTTGTTAAATTTATGGCAACACACAAGATTACATTTAATACACTAT
>CAKPGS010000020.1 GCA_934155165.1 uncultured Clostridia bacterium
ATGGTGGTCGCTACAGGGCTCGAACCTGTGACCCCCTGCTTGTAAGGCAGATGCTCTCCCAGCTGAGCTAAGCGACCGTGTTCTTTCGACGTGTTTTAGTATACAAGATATTTTCCATATTGTCAATACTTATTTTAATTTTTTTTATATTTTTTTAATTTTAAAATAAAAATGGCCATATTCTAGTTAATGCATATAAAAAAGAATGTAGAAAATTCTACACTCTTTATATGAATTCATATTTTATATCTTTTTATAAATTCTATTTTTTATTTACTAAATCTTTTAATGCTTTACCAGCTTTGAATACTGGAGCTTTTGATGCAGGTATTTTTATTTCTTCTTTAGTTTGTGGGTTTCTACCTTTTCTAGCAGCTCTTTTTCTAACTTCGAAAGATCCAAATCCAACTAATTGAACTTTATCTCCTTTAACTAATGCTTCTGTTATTACATCAACTAATGCATTAACTGATGCTTCAGCACTTTTTTTTGTGTCTCCTGTTTTAGCAGCGATAGCTGCTATTAAATCAGCTTTGTTCATTTAAATTACCTCCTAAATTTTTGTTATGTAGTGCCTCAAATAGCCTACTATACAAGATATTCGCCAATTTTTGCTAAAATCCTTCTTTTTTTTTCACTTTTTTATTTTCTTTTGTTGATAAATAGCAACATTAACGTTTTCAAGTGATATTTTTTACATATTTTTATTCTTTTATTCAATATTTAGTGCATTTTTTTAGAAGCCAGTTGTTTCAACTCTTTTAGAGAAATAATTTTAAAAATTATAATACTAAAAGTATAAATTATTACTGCACAAATAATTGTAATTATTAATGTAACTTTTGGCATTATATTTTGCTTTAAAATTGAAAAAATTTCAAAAGAAAATACACTCATTATTAAGGTTGCAAATATTGGTTTTATAATGCATTTAGTAATATTTAATTTTATATTTGTGTTTTTTACTAACTCATAATATAAAATTAAAAATGCTGTGAAATTACATAAAACTGTTCCTATTGCTGCCCCTTTTGCTCCTAAGTTTTGATTTTTTAATAAAATTATATTACTTATAATTTTTACAATAATACCTACTCCATATGCTTTTGCTGGTTTAAATATCTTTCCTAATCCTTGCAAGGCTCCACTTATTGTTTGAGATATAATTGCAAATATTATAGAAATAGAACTTATCTGTAAAATTTCTATTCCTTGATTTGCATTTGGAAATAATAATTCCAAAATTTCTTTAGCGTATATATTCATTCCAAATGTACATGGTAATCCTATTAACATTCCTATTAAAATAGAAAATGATATTTTTTTATTAATTTCTCTAATATCTCCTTTAGCTTTAGCATATGAAATTGCAGGTACTAAAGCTGTAGAAAATGCAATATTTAACGATAACGGTAAGGCAACTAAGGTTTCTATTTTTCCAGATAAAATACCATATTGTAATTTTGCATCTGATATGCTCATATAATTTTTTAAAAATCTTACAACAGTTACAGAATCTATATTTTTTGTAAGTGATGCCATTATAGCACTTAAAGAAATTGGTATGGAAACTTTTAAAATGCTTTTTATTATTTGTAAAACTCTTTCTTTTTTTACATGTACACTATTTTTTATTATATTCCCTAAATTCCTTCTACATAAATAATAGTAATATAGTAAATATAGGAAACCAAATATAGTTGCAAAACTTGTTGCTATTGTTGCTCCTGCTGCCATACACTTAGTAGAATTATTAGATAAATTAGCAATTATCTCTACAATCATTATTGTAAAAACTGTTTTACACCCTTGCTCTAGCATTTGAGACTTCGCTGTTATTTTCATTATTTCCATGCCATTAAAGTATCCTTTGAAAACAGAGGCTATCGCTACAAAAAAAATTGCTGGAGAAAGAGTTACAAGTGTAATCTTTGCTTCTGGTATCTGTAATAAATTATTTGATATATATGTAGCCCCCAAGCATAAAATTAATGTTCCTGCTAATCCAATAATTGAAAAAGTTGCTAATGATATTTTGAAAATTCTATGTGCTTCTTTAAAATTTCCTATTGCAACTTTTTCTGAAATTAGTTTAGATATAGCATTTGGAACTCCTATTGAGGAAAGAGTTAAAAGCATAGCATATATTTGGTATCCACTAGCATATATAGCATTTCCACTGTCTCCAAAGCCTTCTCTGTTAATTAGATACAGAGTATATATTAATCCTAGAATTTTCACAATTCCCTGCGAGAACATTAAAACCAAAATGCCTCCAACAAAAGAATTCTTTTTTACTTTATTTTGCAAAATTTTAAACCCTTTCTATTATCTTTATAAATGTTTATTATGCATTATTAAATAATAGAAGTTTTTTTGACACATATATTAAATTATTAACTGAAAAATAATTAAAAATAAATTTTCCTCGGCTCAATACGCTCGTTATAGCTTCTAATAGAAATTTAAACGAGCCTCTCGCAAAACGCGCCCTCATTCAAATTTAATAAGAAGCTATACACTCACTCCAATTACATTCGAAAATTTTTTTTAAAATTATTTTTCAGTTTTTCTTTAATATGCAAATAAAAATTCCTTTTATATTCCTGCTTTTTTTACTAATTTTACTTGATTTTTTAGGCTTTATATAATATAATAATTACGTAAATTTTATGTTAAGAAGATTAATTAGAAAGTGGTGTATACTTTTGAAATATATAGATAAATTTTTAAAATTTTTAAAAACTGATAGAAATACATTTTTAACCTATATTTTGACACTTGCTTCAGTTTATTTATTAGTAGATAGATTATTAGAAATGCTATTCTTGTTCTTTACCGGAATTTCAGTTTCATACTGGGGACCTATAAAATATACATTAGCTATGGCTTGTCCTATATTTGCATTTTTGTTTTCTGGCGCTTCATCTTTTGCTAAATCAGATAAGGCTAAATATTCTTTTGTATATTTATATGTTACAGCATTATACATAATTGGAATATCTATGGTTACTCAATGGATTAACCAGTTATTATGGCTACTATTCCTATCTGTGCCGAATTATTTGGAAATTGTAACCACTTCTTATGAACTTATAAGACCAGCCTTTACTGCTATTGCAATTTACTTACCTTTAGTTACTTTCTTTGGTGTAATTGAATTTACCTATATGAAAATTAATGATAGTAAACTTTTAAGGGATTCTATTTTAGATTATGGTGGTTTAAACTTATCTCCTAAGCCTGATGGAACAGGTCCTTATACATGTGAAATTGCAATTTGTACAGATAAACATTCAGGTAAAGTAGTTAAAGTACCAGAAAATAAACGTTTTGAATCTATGCTTGTTGTTGGTGCCTCTGGAATGGGTAAAACTTCTTTAATATTTGAACCTATGATTGCAAGAGACATTGAGAAAAAGTTTTTCTTTAGAGAAGTATCTAAAGAAATGGGATTTACAGCCTTAAAAACTGGTCTCGCAATATTAAGAGCTCCATATGATAATAACTATTTAAATAATAACTTTTCATTAACAATGTTAGAGCCTGTTGAAAGTAAATTAAGATTATATAAAGCTTATATGAAAAAATTGATAATAGGAGAAAATTCAAAAGAAATAATATATAAAAATATTGGTATTACATCTATGTCTCCTGACTTTGAAACAACTTCTCATATGATTGATGTAGCAGAAAATTTTGGAATGAATTATAATATTATAGATCCTGCAAATAACAATTCTATTGGAATGAATCCATTTGCCTTAGACAATGCTTCACAAACTGCAATAGCTATTTCATCTGTTCTAAAAGGAATGTATGCTACAACTCATAAAGATGTTGATGAAGCTTTTAAAGAAAATGTAACAAATCAAGCAATAGAAAATTTATCTATTTTGCTTAAAGAAATGTATCCTCGTTTAAATGAAGGAAAACTTCCTAATTTAGAAGATATGTTAAATATGCTTACTAATTTCGATTTAGTCGAAGATATGTGTAGAAAAATGGAATATGATGAAATTCTTTCTCAAAAATATAAATTATTAATTAGTTACTTTAAAAAGAATTTTTATCATACAGGAAATGCAAGAATTGAAACAGAAAAATATGTTTATAGCGCAGTAACTCAACTTGATAATCTATTAAGAATTGAAGGGGTACGCAATATTTTATGTAATAGAACAAATAATATTAATTTTGATGATGCTTTAGCTAATGGAGATATAACCTTTGTATGTACACGTAGAGGAGATTTAGGTGCTGCAGCTCATAAAGCTTTTGGTTTATTCTTTATTATATTAATGCAATATTCTGTTTTAAGAAGACCTGGAAATGAAAATAATAGAGTTCCAAATTATTTATATATAGATGAATTTCCTGATTTTATAGGTGAATCTACTGAAGCTTTATTTACCTTATACAGAAAATATCGTGTTGGAACTATAATATCTGCTCAGAACTTAGATCAACTAGGATATAATAGCAACGGAAAATATAAGCAAACAATTTTATCTAACTGTGCTACAAAAGTTGTTTTTGGTGACGGTACTCCTGAAGACAATCAATGGTGGTCTAAAGAACTTGGAAATAAACGTAAATGGAAATTTGGCAATTCTTACGATACCTCAAAAGGAAAATATGATGATAAACTAACAGGAATTGTGTGGGATTGGACAGCAAACTTCCAACCAGATAAATTACGTGCTATGGCCTTTAAAGGCTGTGCTTATGAAACCAAAACCGTTACAGGAAAATATGCTATTGGAGAAGGTAAACTTAATTTCTTAGAATCAAAATATAAGGAACCACATAAAGGAAAGACCTACAACTTTACTAGATTTACAAATGGTGTAGAAAATTCCGTTACAGATGATCCTCGCATAAATAAAGCAAAAAAATTTGACTTTAAGAATGTAGATTTTAGTGATGTTGATAGAGCCGATGAAATTGATCCAATAAAAATGAATACAACAGATTCAAGTTACTTGTTTGATAATGAAGATGCAATTGTAGTTAATTTAAAAAGAAATAAAAAAACAGAATAAAAAAGAGATTTAAAAAAATCTCTTTTTTTATATTTATTCATCTAATAATTTTAATTCTACATTTTGTACTTTATATTTATTTGTTTTTTCATCTAATTTAAATTCTAGCAAAGTATCTTTTAATGTATCCTTGTTTTGACGTAAATCTGTTGTAAAGTATAAGTTTAATTTATCTATTTCTAATCCTTTTGTAACAATTACTTTAAAAGTTTCAGCTGTATGTCTTTCATCTTCACATATAAAAATTAGTTGTGGCATTGTTAAAAATCCTGAATCCATTGGAAGAAAATTGTCGTAAAAATCTTTATATAATTTCATTTTATCTTCTAGCTTTTTCTCCCAATCTTCTTCTCTTCTAACTACTTCAAATAAGAAATATATAGATTTTTTATTTTTAGTTAATTTAATACTGCCACCTGTTGCTTTAAAAATTTTACCTAAAGTTTTTGCAGTAATTGCTGGTTTTACAGTATATTCATCAAAAGCCTTTACTTTTCTTAAATATGCTATTATTGTTTGGTTTCCAGCAAGTCTTTTCTTTATCATTGCAACTGGCTTTGTATTATCTGTTGGTTGCCATTTACATTCAACTTCTTTAGAATTTAGTAAATATTTTCCCATTTTTTCTAAACAATATATTCTATAAATTCCTTTTCCCTCTGGTGAATTAAAATAATATCTTGTTAAAATTTTAGATTTTACTAATTGTTCCAATTTATTATTTAATTTATCTTGAGATGCTGGTGCAGCTCCTTTTAATTCTAATAATTGAAATAATTGTCTTGATGTTATAAATTCAAATTCATTAACTAAATCTAAAATTTTAAAATGAATATCTGTAATATGCCCTATGTTTATTTTATGAATTATTTGATTCATTGATACATATCCATCTTTTCCATCAAAAGTTTTTATTTCTCCTTCTCTTATTGCAAAAGGTGAAACCTCAGCTTTTATTTCATTATCTTCAACCATTTGCTTTTGCGCCTCCTAAACTATAATTAATTTTATTTTTTGTTTTTCAGGTATAATATTTTTTATATATACTTCTACATTTTGTCCATATTCTATGTTTTCTTTATATTCAGCCATACCAACTAAATTTGGTTTTAATTCTACAAATATACCATTATGATTTTTTTCTACTTCTCTTGCAATTCCTGTAACTCTAGTACCTTTTTCAAATAAAGATGCATTTTCTTCCCAAGTTCCTAATAATTCTTTATATGAAAAAAATACTCTATTTTGCTCTCTGTCTATAGATTTTATCATAACTTTTACATTTTGTCCAATTTCAAAGCGTTCTGCTGGTGTTTTTATCCTTGCAACAGATGTATCTTCAATATGTAATAATCCAACAATTCCATTTTTTAATTCTATAAAAGTTCCGTATGGTTGAATAGATTTTACAATCCCCTCAACTACCATTCCTTCTTCTAAATCGTTTCCTATTGGTATAAATTTTTTGCATTTCATTTGTATATTTCTCCTTTATCTTCTGTTTGCTCTATTATATATAAAACAAATTATATTTTCAATATTTTATCTTGAATGTTTTCCTTTTCTTCTTGAGTACGTTTGTTGTCTTTTTGGTAGTTTTTTATATCTACGTTTACTTCTTCTATTTGAATTAATTCTAACTCTTGTAAACATTCTCATAATTATTATTGCTGCTATTAATAGTATAAAAAATTTTAATATTATAAATACTATTGGAGTTTCTTTTGTATTATTTTCTGTTTCCCCTATAGTTTCTGCAGCTAATAAATTTGCTTTATATTCTTCTCCATTTATCTTATAGGTTACTGTTCCTACTACATCTCCTTTTTCAACTGGAACATTTTCAACCTTTAAATCTATTTGAGGTTTTATATCTTTTTCAGCTTCATTTTTTTCTTTATTTACTACAGATATATCATTGTCAAGTTTAACCTTTAATTGTTTAGTATTTCCTTCAGCATCTTTTATATCTACGGAAGTAACTGTTTCCCCTTTTTTCTTTATTGTTTGCAAATTGTAATTTTCATACCCATATTCAAATAAGTTTATTGTATCTCTGTTACGTGCACTTTCTCCTGTTTCTGTTGTTTCTCCTTTTAATACTACTGCTATTAAATCCATACCATCTTTTGATGCAAGTGATACCATGCAATTCTTTGCTTCTTTTGTATAACCTGTTTTACCACCCACACAATATTGATAATAATATTTATCTCCTTTTATAATTAAACTATTATTATTTTGAAAATATCTATTTTCTTCATTTAATTCTGTTGATGGCAATGTATATTTTTCTGTAGAAATTATTTTCTTAAATGTATCATTTTTTACGCATTGTTTCATTATTAATGCTAAATCATATGCTGTTGTATAATGATTTTCATTTTCTATTCCATTTGCATTAACAAAGTTACTATTTTTACATCCTAATTCCTGTGCTCTTTTAGTCATCATTTTAGCAAATTCTTCTTGTGAACCAGCAACATGTTCTGCAATAACATTGGCAGCTTCATTTGCTGAATGTATTAACATTACATTTAATAGTTGTTCTATTGTAAATTGTTCTCCAACACGAATATCTGCTATAGCATAATTGGAAGGTATTCCATTTATCGCAGTACTGCTTGCTGTTGCTACTTCATTTAAATCACATTTTTCTATAGCTAAAAGTGCTGTTAAAATTTTAGTTGTACTAGCTGGCTCAAAAACCTCGTTTGCATTTTTTTCATATAGCACAGTCCCTGTACTTGCTTCTATTAAAATTGCTCCTTCTGAATATATTGTAGGTTCATTATCAGCATAAATCGAAACAGAAAGAAGCATTATTATTACTATAAATAAACAAATTATTTTCTTTAATAATTTCAATTTTTTCACCCCATAATAAGCTGTAATTATTTTACAATATATTAGAAATATTTGCAATAAAAAAACTAAAGCATTTAAAAAATACTTTAGTTTTTTTCATTTACCAATCACTGCTCCAGTCTGATGAGCTTGAGTCCCATGATGAACCTGAATCCCAGGAAGAACTTGAATCCCAATCACTACTTGAACTACTTGGTGCTTCATAGTAACTGCTATCCTCAAAATCATCAATTCCATATGAATTATAATATGAACTTGATTCATAATAATCTGAATGATTTTTCTCTAAGTCCTCTGGTACTGAATATGCTTTATTCCATCCTCCATAATCACTATATTCATACCAATCTCCATTTTGATAATAGTAATAATCATTATTATATGAATAATAACCTCTATTAGGAAATACCGTACTAATACAAATAATGCTAATTAAAAATATTATAAAAATTACTATTACAGCTGGAACAAATTTATCTGCATTTTTCTGTTTTTTATTAATGTTATGTTGTTTTTGATTTACAATTTCTTCCTTTAATTTTATATATAACTCATTAACTCCATAGGCTTCATCTTTGCCTTCATATCTAATTGCTCTTGTTCCATCATCTTTATTTTTGTATACAACTACATTTCCAGTTTGTTCATCTTTATAGATTCCAAAAGCTCTTTTTTCTGTATAATTTTTACCTATAAAAAATCTTGTTATATTTTCATCTGGTAAATTATGGGCAACATACCATTGTTTTAATTCTTCTATTGTTTTTGGTGCTTCATTTGCATTTCTTTGTAAATGGCTGTTTACAGCTCCACAATTTGAGCAACGTTCATCTGTATCATTTATATAAGCACCACAATAATCACATTTTATTTTCATATTTTATCCCCTTGTGTATTTTATTTATTTTTTTATATCATAAATGATTTTTTTGTGCAAGAAGATTTTTCTTATTTTTTCTTTATTTTATTAATCTTCCAATAAAAATTCTTTTATATTACTTGCTGCATTTCTTCCTGAACGTGCTGCAAAGGCTACTGTTGATTTTGCTGCAGCTACATCTCCTCCTGCAAATATTTTTTCTTTTGAGGTTTTATTATTTGTATCTACCTTTATTTTTCCATTATAAGTTAATTCTAAGTTCAAAGAATTTACTAATTTTTCTTCTACCTTTGAACCTACTGCCATTACTACATAATCTACATCTAAAAGATAGTTACTTCCCTCAATATTTACTGGAGATAGTCTTGCTTCACCCTCTTTTTTCTCTAACTTTGTTTTTATTAGTTCTATTTTTTCTACTTTGTTTTCACCTATTATTTGTACAATATTATTTTGAAATAAAAACTCTATTCCTTCTTTTTTTGCATCTTCTATTTCTAACTTTTCTGCTGGCATTTGTTCTTCTGATCTTCTATATATTACATATACATTTTTAGCTCCAAGCCTTTTTACAGTTCTTGCAGTATCCATTGCTACATTTCCTCCACCGCTTACTGCAACACTTTTTCTTTCATAATTTGGATGATTGTTATATTCTAAAAGTTCGTTTCCTCCAAATACACCTTCTAAATTTTCTCCTTCTATATTCATTTTGCTAGAAACATTTGAACCAAATCCTAAAAATACTGCATCGTATTTATTTTGTAATTCTTCAATAGTAAAGTCTTTTCCTAATTCCATATTTAATTTTGTTTCAATTCCAAGCTCTAAAATTTTATCTACTGCATTCTTTAACAATTCTTTACTTAGTCTAAATTCAGGAATTCCATGTTTCATAATTCCACCTAAATAGTTATATTTTTCATAAATTGTAACACTTGCACCTTCTTTTGCTAAGAAAGCTGCACAAGTTAATCCAGCAGGGCCACTGCCAACCACAGCTATTTTTTTGCCTTTTAATTCATTAGAAATCTTAGGAATTTTCCAGCCTTCTTTAATTGCCATATCTCCTAAAAATGCTTCCATTTTTCCTATTTCAACTGGCACCATAGAAACACCTTTTACACAAGAACCTTGGCATTGTTTTAGATGGGGACAAATTCTACCACATATTGGTTGAAGTACAGTGGTTTTACACAATAATTCATATGCTTGTTTGAATTTTTCTTCTTTTATTAATTTTATAAAGCCTGTGGTATCGTTATGTAATGGGCATCCAACCTGACATGGTTTTGTAACACAGCTTTCACAATAATTTGCTTTTTCTAAAATTTCTTTATACATTTTATTTTCCTTTCATAAATATAATTATTCATATTCTCTAATTATATTATCTGAAAATAATTAAAAATAAATATTTCTCGGCTCAATGCGTTCGTTATAGCTTCTAATAGAAATTTAAACGAGCCTCTCGCAAAACGAGCCCTCATTCAAATTTAATAAGAAGCTATACACTCTCTCCAATCACATTCGAAATATTGATTTTTAATTATTTTCAGATTTTAAATTTGTTAAATCTAGTATCTTTTCATTTTATGTATTTGGGCGGACAGAGGCATCCGCCCCTACATCGTTCGACATTATTTTTTATAATATTTAGCAATATTTTTATATAACATAATTATAATAAATTTATGAAATGACGAATGCAATTGGAGTGTTATTAGAAATTGTTAAATTATAGCAAAGGAGGAAGCGATGGCTTGCGGAGCAAGAGCAGCGAGAGGCTCGATTGCTATAATTTTACACTTTCTTTTAATACGTAATGCCGCCGAGGAATTGAATAAATTTCATTATAATTATGTATTTTTTTATCTTATTTTTTTAATAAATAAGATTTGTCCTCATATGTTGTATGTATTAATTTTTCTGCTATTTTTGAGTTTGGTTTTTCGTAAAATTCTTTGTATATTTCTTTTATTTCCGGATTTTTGTAACTTACTCTTAATGTATTTTTTTCATCATCGGCATAAAGACTTTGTATTCTTTTGGCTCTTGTATCTATCATTTCTAATAGAGTGCTTTTTGGTTGACCTCCTCCTGCTATACATCCGCCCTTACAGTTCATTACTTCTACAAAATGATATTCTACTTCGCCTTTTTTTATTTTTTCTATTAATTCTTGTGCATTTTTCATTCCATTTGCTACTGCAACTTTTACTATTGTTCCTTCTATTTTAATTTGAGCTTCTTTTATTCCTTGCATCCCTCTAACAGTGTTAAATTCTATTTTTTCTTGTTCTAAGTCTTTTCCTGTTATAAAATAATATGCCGTTCTTAGTGCCGCTTCCATTACTCCACCAGTATTTCCAAATATAACACCAGCTCCAGTTCCTTTTCCTAATGGTGAATCAAATTTTGTATTTTTTAAATTTTTAAAATCTATTTTTTCTTCTTTTATCCATTTTGCAAGTTCTCTGGTTGTTAATACAAAATCGTTATCCATTATTTCTATGCCGTTAAATTCTGCAGAAGAGTTCATTTCTTTTCTTTTTATTTCATATTTTTTTGCAGTACATGGAGCTATTACAACATTTATTATATCTTGTGGATTTATATTTTTTTGTTTTGCAAAATATGTTTTTATTGTTGTTCCTTGCATACTTATTGGGCTTTTGGTAGTAGATAAATTTGGTATTAATTCTGGATAAAATATTTCTACATATTTTACCCACGCAGGACAGCAACTTGTAAATTGTGGTAAATTTTTATTTTCCTTAATTCTGTTAACTAATTCCATAGCTTCTTCCATTATTGTTAAATCTGCGCCAAATGTAATGTCGAAAACATATTTTGCACCTAATAATTTTAAAGCAGTAACTATTTGTTCTTCTACATTAGTTCCTTTTTCTATTCCAAATTCTTCCCCTAAAGCAGCTCTAACAGCTGGAGCAATACTTACTACAACTGTTTTAGATTCATCTTTAATTATTTCTTTTAAGTGTATATAATCCATTTTTTCTTTAATTGCTTCTGTTGGACACATATTCGCACATTGCCCACAATTAATACAAATAGGCTTTCCAGTTACTCCTAAATCGTACATTCTACCTACCGTAATTTCGTTATTGCACACTCTTCTACAATAACCACATTCTATGCACTTTTTATCATCTTTTTCTATACTTATATTATCTTTTGCTATTGGTACAACTAATTCTAAATTTCCCATAAATTTCTCCATTTTTATTTAAACTCCAACAGATGAAAATCCACTATCAACATGTATAACTTCTGCTGTTATAGCTTTTGACATATCACTAAATAAAAAGCTTGAAGTATCTCCAACATCTTTTATTGTAATATTTCTATGTAGTGGTGCTTTATTTTCTACAAGTTCTAAAATATTTCCAAAATCCTTTATTCCTTTAGCAGAAAGTGTTTTTACTGGTCCTGCTGATATTGCATTTATTCGTATTCCGCTTTTGCCCAAGTCTTTTGCTAAATATTTTATACTTGTTTCTAAAGCTGCTTTTGCAACTCCCATTACATTATAGCCTTCAACAGATTTTTCTGCACCATAATAAGATAATGCAACAATGCTTCCATTATCTTTTAACAATCCAACTTCTTTTGCTATTCTTGAAACTGCTATTATTGAATAGCTACTTACATCTGTTGCATGTGCAAAGCCATCTCTTGTAGTATTTATAAAGTCATTTCTTAAATCTTCTGTATTTGCATGTGCTATTGCATGTAAAATCCCATCTATTTTTCCATTTTCTTTTAATATTGTTTTAAAAGCATTTTTTATAGACTCATCACTTGAAACATCACATGCATATGTTTTAGCACCTGGAATATCTTTTATTAATTTTTCTGTTTTCTCACCACTTTCTGGAGTATTGTGTGTAAAAATTACCTCTGCTCCATTTTCTATTGCAGATTGAGCAACTCCCCAGGCAATGCTCCATTTATTCCTTACCCCCATTATTAATATTTTTTTACCCTTTAAAATCATTATAAAACTCCTTTTATTTAGTTATGTATTCTCCCATATTTCTAAATTTATTATATCTATTATTTACTAATTCTTCTTTAGAAAATTTATTCATTTTATTTATATTTTTTATTATTTCTTTTTTTATATTTTCGCAAATATTTTCAAAATTCACATTATCTTCTCTAATTATTTTATCAATAACTTTTAATTCATACAAGTCTTTTGCGGTTAATTTCATTTTTTCTGCTGCTTCTTTTGCTCTACTTGCATCTTTCCATAAAATACTTGCATAACCTTCCGGAGAAAGTATTGAATATATTGCATTTTCAAGCATAAAAACTTTATTGCCTATGCCCAAAGCTAAAGCCCCACCAGAAGAGCCTTCTCCTATTACTATTGCTATTATAGGAACTTTAAGCTCACACATTTTTAGCATTGAACTTGCAATAGCCTCTCCTTGTCCTTTCTTTTCTGCTTCAACTCCAGGATATGCTCCTTTTGTATCAATAAATGTTATAACAGGTCTATTAAATTTTTCAGCTTGATTCATAAAACGAATTGCTTTTCTGTAACTTTCCGGATTTGGCATTCCAAAATTTCTTTCAATATTTTCTTTCGTATTTCTACCCTTTTGCTCTGCAATTACTGTAAAATTTTGATTACCTATTTTTGCTAAACCACATACTATTGATTTATCATCTTTGCAATTTCTATCTCCATGAAGTTCAAAAAATTCATCAAATATATTTTCTATATAGTCTAGTGATGTTTTTCTTTCTGGAGATCTTGCTATTTGAACCCTATCCCAGGCAGTTAAATTTTTCATTTAGATTTTCTCCTTTTAATTTAGATTTTTCATTTTGCATTATAAGATTTTTCTATTTTTATTGTAGGGGGTCGGCGTCCTCGACGACCCGCATACTCAAATTGTCAACAGACCATTTTAAATTTCGAGGATTGCGACACCAAACAATTTATTTGTCATTTGTTACCTAAAATTTATTTTTAGGCGGACTTAAGGCGTCCGCCCCTACAACGTTTTACATTAATTTTTTTATACGTAATGCAACCGAAAAATTAACTAAACTTTATTATTTTTTATTCTATTTTTTCGGGTCGTCGAGGACGCCGACCCCTACAACATTTGACATTAATTTTAATTATAATAAATTTAGATTTGCAAATCATGAAATTCTATTAATTTTGAAATTGTGTTTTTTAATTCTTTTCTCTCTACAATTTTATCTATAAAACCATGTTCTAATAAAAATTCTGCTGTTTGAAATCCCTCCGGCAATTCTTCTCCTATTGTTTGTTTTATTACTCTCTGCCCTGCAAAACCTATCATTGCCTTTGGTTCTGCTAGAACTATATCTGCTATACTTGCAAAAGATGCCGTAACTCCCCCATAAGTAGGATCTGTTAATACTGAAATATATAATCCACCTGCTTTATTTAATTTAGATATAGCAGCTGTTGTTTTTGCCATTTGCATAAGCGATATAATTCCCTCTTGCATTCTCGCACCACCAGATGTGCAAAATATTATAAGAGGAATTTTTCTTTCCATAGCTTGTTCTACAGAATACGCAATTTTTTCTCCAACAACAACTCCCATACTTCCCATTAGAAATCCACTATCCATTACACATATGACAACATCTTTGCCATTTATCTTTCCAGTTCCACAACTTATAGCTTCTTCTATTCCAGTTTTTTCTCTTAAACCTTTTATCTTTTTTGTATAATCTTCTAACTCTAAAGGATTGCTTGTATCTATATTTAAGTCAAATCTTTTATATGTACCTTCATCTATAATTGTTTCTAATCTTCTATTAATATGCATTCTAAAATATGCACCACAATTTGGGCAAATAGACATATTATTTCGAACATCTTCTTTATATAAAATTTCTTTGCATTTATTACATTTAATCCATTTACCAACAGGAATATCAACCTTATTTTCTATTTTTTTAGCCGTTGGTTCTCTTTTTTTTATTTTATCAACAATCATTTTTTGACCTTTCTTTATTATTTTAAATTCAACAATCTTATTTGTTACGGGCGGACAGAGGCGTCCGCCCCTACAATGGTTTGACATTAATTTTTTTATATGTAATGCAACCGAAAAATTAACTAAATTTTATTATTTTTTATTCTATTTTTTCGGGTCGTCGAGGACGCCGACCCCTACATTTTTTATTCTATTTTTGTGGCGGTCAATGACCGCCGCTACATTGTTACAATTTTACAATTTCTTTTAATACGTAATGCCGCCGAGGAATTGAATAAATTTCATTATAATTATGTATATTTTTATTTTATGTTTTCATTTGCGGGTCGTCGGGGACGCCGACCCCTACAATGTTTGAAATTAATTTTTCAACCATATTCTATTTAGAGACAAAATAATAATTAAGATTAAATTTCGCGAAGCAAGTGGGGACCTTTCCGGCATTCTTCAAAATTCTTTGAATTTTGTTAGAAGGACGTGAATGGGGAGCTTCGATGAAATTTTAGATTAATTTATTATTTTGTCTTATGTTATAAATTTTATTAAAAATTAACTTCAATAAAAGACGTATCATAATCTCCCCTAATAAAATTCTTATTCTTAATAATTTCAAGCAAAAAATCAATATTAGTATCAATACCCTCTATTACAGTTTCTTCCAAAGCTCGTTTCATTTTACTTATTGCCTCATTCCTATTTGCACCATAAGCTATAATTTTAGCAATCATAGAATCATAAGTTGGTGGAATTGTATATCCTTCATATATTGCAGAATCTATTCTAATTCCTTTTCCACCTGGAAGATTTAAACCTGTTATTGTTCCTGGACATGGTCTAAAATTTTTACTAGGATTTTCTGCATTTATTCTACATTCTATTGCATGCCCTTTAAATTCTATTTCTTTTTGCTTTATTTTAAGTTCTTCTCCTGCTGCAATTTTTATTTGATTTTTCACAATATCTATTCCAGTTCTCTCTTCTGTAATTGGATGTTCTACTTGTATTCTGGTATTCATTTCCATAAAATAAAAATTTTTATGCTTATCTACTAAAAACTCTACAGTTCCGCAACTCGTATAACCGGCTGCTTTTGCCGCTTTTATAGCCGCTTCTCCCATTTTGTTTCTTAATTTTTCATCTATTGCTGTTGATGGTGTTTCTTCTACAACTTTTTGATGTCTTCTTTGAACAGTACAATCTCTTTCTCCTAAATGTATAACATTCCCATGTTCATCAGCTAATATTTGGATTTCAACATGTCTTGGATTTTCTATGAATTTTTCCATATAAATTTCATCGTCATTAAAAGAAATTTTTGCTTCTTGTTTAACAATATTGTAATTACTTTCTAATTCTCTTTCATTATTAACAATACGAATACCTTTGCCTCCGCCACCTGCAGCAGCTTTTAACATTACAGGATAACCTATTTTTTTAGCAACTTCAAAAGCATCTTTTATTCCTTTTATGCTACCATCCGAACCTGGAACAGTTGGAACACCAGCTTTTTTCATAAGTTCCTTTGCATTAGATTTATTTCCCATAAGTTCAATAACTTTATAAGAAGGTCCTATAAATTTAATATTAGATTCTTCGCATATTCTTGCAAACTGACTATTTTCTGAAAGAAAACCAAAACCTGGATGAATACTATCACTTCCTGTTATATTTGCCGCTTCTATAATATTCTTAAAACTTAAATAACTTTTATTAGAAGGAGCTGGTCCAATACATATTGCTTCATCTGCAAGCCTAGTATGTAGCGAATCTTTATCTATTTCAGAATATACTGCAACAGTTTTTATATTCATTTCTTTACATGCTCTAATTATTCTTACAGCAATTTCTCCTCTGTTTGCAATTAAAATTTTATTCATAAAAAATTTCCTCTCTGCTACAATTATATTAGCGGGCACGGAGCACCGTGCCCCTACAATATTTTTAAAGACAAAATAATAATTAAGATTAAATTTTGCGAAGCAAGTGGGGACCTTTCCGGCATTCTTCAAAATTCTTTTAGAATTTTGTTAGAAGGACGTGAATGGGGAGCTTCGATGAAATTTTAGATTAATTCGTTATTTTGGCTTATATTTTTATTTAATATTTCGGGCGGACAGAGACGTCCGCACCTACAATATTTGATATAAATTTTATTTATAAAAAAATTTATATCAGAGCAAATGTTAGCTCACCTTTGGCTGCAACTTTACCATCAACAGAAGCTATAGCCTCTCCTACACCAATAGGACCTTTTCTTTTTATAATTTTAACTTCTAATTTTATCCTATCTCCTGGTACCACTTGCCTTTTAAATCTCATTTTATCAATGCCACCAAATAAGGCATTTTTTCCTTTATTTTCATCTACACTTAAAATAGCCACTGCTCCAGTTTGAGCTAAACTTTCTGCTATTAAAACTCCTGGCATTATTGGATTACCAGGGAAATGTCCTTTAAAATACCATTCTTCTATATTAACATTTTTATAAGCAATGGCACTCTCTCCTGGTACAAAATCTTCAACCTCATCAATCATCAAAAATGGATCTCTTTGAGGAATTATTTTTTTTATTTCTTCTTTATTTAACATTTTTATCACCTGCTTTTTATATGATATATCATTTTTTAATAAAAAGATTTACTTTTTGTGTTGACTGTGTTATAATTGTTTTATGTAAACTGTTGATATCATAGCCAAAGTTTGGCTACACCCACATTTTGGAGGTGTTTTATGAAAAATTTTCACTATTTTGTATCTTATAATTATCCTGCTGGTAATGGAATGTGTGATTTTGTTTTTCCTAGGAAAATTAAATCGTATGATGATATTCTAAAACTTCGGGATTGTATAAGCGAAAAATTTGATATTGCTAAGAATGATATTATCATTCTTAATTACCAACTTTTAGGAAAATATTCTTAACTAAAAGAGCCTGCCACCACGGGGGCTTTTTTAGTTTATCTTAAATAATGGCTTACCATATTCTACAGATTCTCCATCTTTTACCATTATTTCAATAATCTCTCCATCAAATTCTGATTCTATTTCATTCATTAATTTCATTGCTTCTACTATGCATAACACATCACCTTTTGAAACTTTATCTCCTACTTTTACATATTCTTTTGCATCTGGAGATGGTTTTGAATAAAATGTTCCTACCATTGGAGATTTTACTATTTTGCTGTTTTCTATTTCTTCTTTTTTAGTTTCTGTTATAGTATTTGATATTTCTTTTTGCTTAAGTGTAATTTGTGTTCCTATTTCATCAACATTATTTTTTGCACTTTTTTTCATTCCAATTTTTATACCATCTGGAAATTCTATATTTAGTTCGTCTATATTGGAATTTCCCATATCATTAATTAATTTTTTTATTTCTTCGTAATCCATTTCTTCCTCCTAAAAATTATATCTTTTTTAAGATTATACTTGCATTATGTCCTCCAAATCCTAGGGAATTAGACATTGCATATTTTATTTCTACATTTCTTCCTCTGTTTGGTACTATATCTAAATCGCATTCTTCATCTGGAATTCTGTAATTTATTGTAGGTGGTACAAAGCTATCTTCTATGGCTTTTGCACATACAACCGCTTCTATTCCTCCTGCTGCACCTAATAAATGTCCTGTATTACCTTTAGTTGAACTCATCATAACATTTTTACTTGCTTCATTAAATGCTTTTTTTACTGCCATTGTTTCGCAACTATCATTTAAATGGGTAGAAGTTCCGTGTGCATTTATATATGTAATTTCTTCTGGCTTAATTTTTGCATCTTCAATAGCTCTTGTTATTGCTCTTGCAGCACCTTCTCCTTCTGGTGCTGGAGATGTTATATGATATGCATCTGATGTTGCACCATAGCCAACTACTTCTGCATAAATTTTTGCTCCTCTTTTTTTAGCATGTTTATATTCTTCTAAAACTAAAATTCCTGCACCCTCGCCAATTACAAATCCATTTCTTTCTTTATCAAAAGGGATGCTTGCTCTTGTTACATCTTCGGTTGTATTCAAGGCTTTAATATTTGTAAAACCTGCTACGCCACTTGGAGTAATTGAAGCTTCTGAACCTCCTGCAAAAATAACATCTTCATATCCATGTTTTATCATTCTATATGCCTCTCCTATTGAGTGAGTTCCACTACTACATGCTGTAACTATTGAAATAGATTCCCCTTTTGCTCCTATTTCTATTGCAACATTTCCAGCTGCCATATTTACAATAGACATTGGAATATACATTGGAGATACTCTATCTGGACCTTTTTCTAACATTATTTTATTTTCTTTTTCTATTGTTCCAAGTCCTCCAATTCCAGAACTTATTAAAACTCCAACTTTATTCATATCTGTATTTTCTTTTGTTATTTTAGAATCTTTCATTGCTTCTTTTGCAGCAATAATTGCAAATTGAGAATATTTATCTAATCTACGAGCACTTCTTCTATCAAAATAATCCTCTGGATTATAATTTTTAACCTCACCTGCAATTTTCACTTTAAAATTTGATGTATCAAAATTCTTAATTTTATCAATTCCACATCTTCCAGATTTAATTCCATCCCAAAATTCTTCAACATTATTTCCAATAGGAGTTATAGCTCCTAAACCTGTTATAACAACTCTTCTTTCCATTTTTCACAATCCTTTTATATTTTTATTACGGGCAGTATGCCCCTACTTCAAAAACAAATCAAAAACAAGTAGTACTAGGCAAATTAACAATAAAATACCGGAGGCGTGCTTTTTGCACGTTGAGGATTTTTATTGTTAATTTAACGACGTAATACGAAGTTTTTCATTTGTTTTAAATAAGCATTCCGCCATCAACATTCAAAACCTGCCCCGTTATATATGAATTTTCCTCACTTGCAAGGAAGTATACTGCTTTTGCTACTTCCTCTGGCATTCCTACTCTTTTTAATGGTATTTGATTATTAATACTTTCCTTTACTGCATCTGATAATCCATTTGTCATATCTGTTGCAATATAGCCTGGTGCTACACAATTTGCTAATATATTTCTACTTGCTAATTCTTTTGCAACACTTTTAGTAAAGCCTATTATTCCAGCTTTAGATGCTGCATAATTTGCTTGACCACTGTTCCCAGAAATTCCAACAACAGATGATATATTAACAATTTTTCCACTTTTCTTTTTCATCATATACGGTATGCAAGCTTTTGTAACATTGAAGGTTCCTTTTAAATTTACATTTATTACTGTATCAAAATCTTCTTCTTTCATTCGTAATAACAAGCTATCTTTTGTTACACCAGCATTGTTTACTAGTACATCTATTTTTCCAAATTTATTTATTGCATCTTTTGCCATTTTTTCACATTCTTCATAAGATGTTACATTTGTTTTTATAAATAAAACTTCTGCTCCAAGTTCTTCAAATTCTTTTTTTAGTTCTTCAGTATTTGTTTTTTCTGATACATAATTTATAACTAAATTATAATTTTCCTTTGCAAATTTTTTTGCAATTTCTTTTCCTATTCCTCTTGAGCCACCAGTAATTATAGCTACCTTTTTTTCTTCCATACTTCCTCCTACTTTTTTTGCTTTTTACATTTTAATTGTTTTTTTATTTTTTTACATTAGTCTGAATGGTCAGTTTTAAAAAAAATCTATTGCTTGTTTTAATGTTTTTACATCACATATATTAATTATTTTTGCATCTTTTACTTCTTTTTTTATAAATCCAGATAAAGATTTTCCAGGTCCAATTTCTACATATGTATCTATTCCATTTTGTTCCATTAATCTTATTGTTTTATCAAATCTTACAGGACTTACTATATGATTTGATAATGTTTCAACCATATTATCTTTTTCAGAATAAAATGTACCGTCTATATTTTTTATTACTTTAACTTTTTTACTTTCTTTGTTGAATGTAATTTTTTCTAACTCTTTTTTATATAATTCTTTTGCTTCTTCTAATTCACTTGTATGAAATGGTCCACTTGTTTTTAGTAATACAACTTTTTTGGCTTCTTTGTTTTTTAATATTTCACACGCTTCTTCTACGGCTTCTTTCTCTCCGGATATAACTGTTTGATTTTGATAATTATAATTAGATGGAACAATAAATTTATTTTTTTTTCTTATTTCTGTGCATACATCTTCAATATTCTCTGAATTTAGTCCAATTACTGCAGCCATTAAATATTCCTTTTTTGGTAATTTATTTTGCATTAAATAGCCTCTTTCTTTTAAGAGTTTTATTCCATCTTCAAAATTAATAAATCCGCCGTAAATTAATGCAGGATATTCTCCTAAGCTTAGTCCACAAGCTATTTGGGCATTTATATTTTTTCTTTTTAATATTTCTAAAATTGCCAAACTTAATGTAGCTATTGCAAGTTGTGTATTTTCTGTTTTTATTAAATCTTCTCCTATTTCTTCTGTTTCAGTATATTCACCTGTATATTCTTTTCTAATTCCATTAAAACATAAAGTTGCAATGTCAATTTTAGAAAATTCTGAAGCCTTTTCAAAAACATTTCTTACTTCTTCATAATTTTCATATAAATCTTTGCCCATTCCAACTTTTTGAGCACCTTGCCCAGGAAACAAAAATGCAATTTTCATTTAAACTCCTCCTAAAATTCTTTCAAATCTGTTACAAAATTCAGCAATAAAATCTAAATTATCAACCTCAATATTAAATTCATTTTTAATAGATGTAGCAATGTTTTTTATTTCTTTATTAAATTTTGTTTTATTTGTATTAATTCCAATTCCTACAACTAAATACTTAACAATTTCTCCACTCATTTTACTTTCTGTTAAAATTCCACCTATTTTTTTGCTATTATAAACAATATCGTTTGGCTCTTTTATTGAAAGTTCTATATTATATTTTTCTTTAAATATTTCTAATATAATTTTTGCAATTTCTATTGTAATGCCTTCTAATTTTTTTATATTACAATTTGTTTCTATATACATTGAAAAAGCTATACTTCCACCTTCATCTGTGTACCACTTTCTTCCATGAGTGCCATTTCCGTTTGTTTGTAAATTGGCTATTACTGTTTCTCCATTTTCAATTTTTGAATTTATTCTTCTATATATTTCACTTTGAGTTGAATCTATTGTTTCAAAGTATTCACATTTTCTTGCTAAATATTTAGTTTGTAAATTTTTTAATTTCATCTAAATTTGCCTGCCTTTTTATTTTATTTGTTGT
Source organism: uncultured Clostridia bacterium (assembly GCA_934155165.1). Lineage (GTDB taxonomy): Bacteria > Bacillota > Clostridia > TANB77 > CAG-508 > Merdicola. Next base: position 22,023 of record CAKPGS010000020.1, read on the forward strand.
TGTTTTTATTAAAGGTTTTGTTGTTATTTTTATTCCTCTTATTGCTTTATATTGTGGCATTAGTTTATTTAATTCTTTTATTTTTCTGCTTATTGCTTTATAAATTTCTTCTTCGTTTTCTACCTTATATGCATTTTTTACGGTTTCCTCGTTATATACAATTAATGCATTTATTTTTATATCATTTTTATCTTCTGATATTTGCTTTCCATATATAAAAGATTCTTCTACACCTTCAATTTTATTTATTAGTCCTTCCATTTCTTCTGGAAAGATATTTTTTCCATTCTTTAAAACAATAACACTCTTTTTTCTTCCAGAAATAAATATAAATCCATCTTCATCTATTTTTGCTAAATCTCCTGTATAGAACCAACCATCTATTACCGCTTCGTTTGTCGCTTTTTTATTTTTATAATATTCAAGCATTATACTTGGTCCTTTTACTATTAATTCGCCTGTTCCTTCTTTATTTGGATTTATAATTTTCGCTTCTACACTTGGAACTGTTTTTCCTATTGAACCAACTTTGTAATTTTCCTTTGTACCTATTGCAACTACTGGAGAAGTTTCTGTTAAACCATACCCCTGAACTAAATTAAATCCTAAATTTCTAAATTTTTGCTCTATTTCTGCATCTAAACTTGCCGCTCCACTTATAAATAGCTTTATATTCCCACCAAATAGTTTGTGTATTTTATCAAATGCTTTTCTTTTTTCTTTCATACTTGCATTTTTTAATATTTCTTCTTTTTCAAGAATTTCTTCAAGTTCCCCTTTCTCACTAAGGTGTTTTCTTATTATTTTAAATAATCGTTCATATATTGCAGGAACACAAGCCATTACAGATACTTTATATTCTTTTAAATTCTCTGGTATGTGTCTTATTCCATCACAAAATACAGTTTTCGCTCCAACATATAGTGAAAATAAAAATCCCACAGTACATTCAAAAACATGATGCAATGGTAAAAAAGATAGAAATATATCATTTGAATTAACATCTAAAACTTCTGCAATATCCATTAAATTTGTACATATATTTTTATGTGATAATGCAACAATTTTAGACTTAGATGTTGTTCCAGAAGTAAATAGCATTATACTCATTTTTTCATTATCTATTTTTGCATTTATAAATTCTTTATTTCCATCTTTTAATAATTCTTTTCCAGTTTTTATTAACTCTTTTTGTGAATAATTTCCATTTGAATGTTTTTCTAAATCCATTGATATTAAATGTTTTAGTTTTCCAACGCCCTCTGCTTTTACTTTTTCTAAAGTAGATTCATACTTTGCAGAATAAAAAATAGCTTCAACTTCTGATCTTTCAATTACATCTTTTAGTTCATTTTCTGGTAAAGACTTATCAAAAGGAACTACAACACCTGTACCACAAACAACAGCTAAATAAGCAAGTTCCCACTCTAATCTATTTTCACCAATTACTGCAATTCTTCTATCTTTAAGACCTAAATTTATTAGTGCAGTTCCCAAAGCATTTATTTTTTCTCTAATTTCTGCATGAGTATATGTAATATATTTTTCTTTATTTATTTTTATTTTATATGCTTGTTTATCTCCATATAATTTGCCAGACTTCTCAAGCATTTCTTTTAAATTTTCTATTTTTACATTATTATTTTTATACATAAAAACCTCCAACAGAAAATTTATACCATAATTAGAGGCAAAAAAAAATTAAACTGACCTGTCAGTTTAATTTTTTATTTATTATTATCTTAATATTCTTCTTGATATTTTCTTATCATGCTTTCTATTGGAATATATTTATTTTTTTGGCTGGGGTAGTAGGATTCGAACCTACGCATGTCGGAGTCAGAGTCCGATGCCTTACCGCTTGGCGATACCCCAATGTTTTTATATTTTGAATTATATCTTATATTTTTATACAAATCAAGCAAAATATCTTTTTAGATGACAAAACGTGGACAAAATGATAATTTAACATTTGTCCACGTTCTTTTATTTTTATATTAAATTGCTATAATTGAGTTTTATCAACTATTTCATTGCTTCTTCTACTGCAACAGCTACTGCAACTGATGCTCCAACCATAGGGTTATTCCCCATTCCGATTAGTCCCATCATTTCTACGTGTGCTGGTACTGATGAACTTCCTGCAAATTGTGCATCTGAGTGCATTCTTCCCATTGTATCTGTCATACCGTATGAAGCTGGTCCTGCTGCCATATTGTCTGGGTGTAATGTTCTACCTGTTCCACCACCACTAGCTACTGAGAAGTATTTTTTACCTGCTTCTATTCTTTCTTTTTTGTATGTTCCTGCTACTGGATGTTGGAATCTTGTAGGATTTGTTGAGTTACCTGTAATAGATACGTCAACATCTTCCATCCACATTATTGCTACACCTTCTCTAACGTCGTTAGCTCCATAGCATCTAACTTGACTTCTTTCTCCATCTGAATATTTTATTTCTTCTACAATGTTTACTTTTCCTGTAAAGAAGTCGAAGTCTGTTTTTACATATGTAAATCCGTTTATTCTTGATATTACTTGTGCTGCATCTTTTCCAAGTCCATTTAAGATTACTCTTAATGGTTCTTTTCTAACTTTGTTTGCTGATTTTGCTATACCAATAGCTCCTTCAGCTGCTGCAAAGCTTTCGTGTCCTGCTAAGAATGCAAAACATTTTGTATCTTCAGATAATAGCATTGATGCTAAGTTTCCATGTCCTAATCCAACTTTTCTATCATCTGCAACTGAACCTGGTATACAGAATGCTTGTAATCCTTCTCCTATTGCTTTTGCTGCTTCAGCTGCTTTTGTGCAACCTTTTTTTATTGCAATAGCTGCACCTAGAGTATATGCCCAAGCTGCATTTTCAAAACAAATTGGTTGAACTCCTTTTACTATTTCATATGGATTAAATCCTTTATCTGTGCATATTTTTAATGCATCTTCAAAATCTTTAATTCCGTATTTTTCCATTACTGGTTTAATTTGATCTATTCTTCTTTCATAACTTTCAAATGTTACTGCCATTTTTATTCCTCCTATTCAATACTATTAATAGTAAATTTATTATCCCCATTTTTCGGGTCGTCGGGGACGCCGACCCCTACTTTATTTCTCTCTTGGATCTATCTTCTTAACCGCTTCATCAAATCTTCCATATGTACCAGAAGCTTTTTCTATTGCTTCTTTAGGATCTATTCCTGCTTTAATGTTATCCATCATTTTTCCTAAATGAACATATTTGTAACCTATTATTTGGTCATCTTTATCTAAACCAATTTCAACTATATATCCTTCTGCTAAATTTAAGTATCTTGGTCCTTTTAATGTACTTGAATAAATTGTACCAACTTGGCTTGTATGTCCTTTTCCAAGGTCTTCAAGACCTGCTCCTACTGGAAGTCCTCCTTCTGAGAAAGCTGTTTGTGTTCTTCCATATACTATTTGTAAGAATAATTCTCTCATAGCAGTATTTATTGCATCACATACTAAATCTGTATTTAATGCTTCTAATATTGTTTTTCCTGTTAAAATTTCTCCTGCCATTGCAGCTGAATGTGTCATTCCTGAACACCCTACTGTTTCTATTAATGCTTCTTGTATTATTCCGTCTTTTACATTTAATGTTAATTTACAAGCTCCTTGTTGTGGTGCACACCATCCTATACCATGTGTTAATCCAGAAATATCTTTTATTTCTTTGGCTTTAACCCATTTTCCTTCTTCTGGAATTGGTGCTGGTCCATGGTCTACTCCTTTTTTTACAACACACATATTTTCTAATTCTTTTGAATAAATCATTTTCATTAGCTCCTTTCAATGTTATATAAATTTATTTCATAAGCTAGTTTTTTACTAGCAAAATTAATATCTTAATATTTGATTTACTGTTTTCTTTCCATCTATTTTTTGTTTTTCTTTTTTTGGCTTTGTTTCAACATATTTTAGCTCATCTACTTGTTTTTCTTCTTTGTTGTAGTTTATTACATTATGAACTCTGTTTCGATATATTCCTTCTACATACCTATCTATTACTTTTCCACTATATTTACACTTTTCCAAATACGCATTTATAATTTTTCTTTCTTTTTTATTATAAGTATTTAAGCCTGTTTTTAGATGAATATATCTCCATATTATATGTCTTTCGTAGCTATTAAATTCGCATGTTCTTAAATCTTCATAATCATATTCAACCATAAATCTATAATTCTGAATTGATATTGTTATATTAGTCCAACTTTTTTTGTTAACTCGTTTAAATTCTTCCTTTAGTTTTTTTATTTTTTGGTATAAGTCATCTGTTAATTTTAAATATTCATCTTCTTCTATGTTAAATTTATTTGGTATTTCATATACATTTATTGGTTCTTTTCTTAATATTCCTTTAGGAAAATAATAAAAAAACATTTCTCCTGTTTCTAAATTTTGTATTCCTTCAGATATAGAAGCATACAAAAAAATTGAGTCCCACTTTTCTGGTATCATATAATACAATTTTTCTTGTATATCCATATAAATTTTTTTCATTGTTAATGATGTTTCCAAAATTACATCCCCCTAAATGCATTATATATAACAACTCTAAAATCAAATTGCATTTGGGCACGGTTTTCCATGCCCTTACAATGATATTATATTTTACAATTATACATTTATTTTACTAATAGACTTTCTCCTGTCATTTCTTCTGGCTTAGTTAAATTCATTAAATCTAGCATTGTTGGTGCTAAATCTGCAAGTTTACCAGATTTTAATTTTACATCATCTTTTCCTACTAATATTAGCGGAACAGGATTTGTTGTATGAGCTGTATGTGGTTCTCCTGTTTTATAATCTATCATTTGCTCAGAATTACCATGGTCAGCTGTAATTAATAAAATACCTTCTTGTGCATTTACAGCTTCTACAACTCTTCCAACACAGTTATCTATTGTTTCTACTGCTTTTATTGCAGCTTCTAAACTTCCTGTATGCCCTACCATATCTGGGTTTGCATAGTTTAAAATTATTGTATCATATTTTTTTGAATTAATTGCATCTACAACTTTGTCTGTTACTTCATTTGCACTCATTTCTGGTTGCATATCATATGTTTCTACTTTTGGTGATGGTACTAATATTCTGTCTTCTCCATCATATTGCTTTTCTTCTCCACCATTAAAGAAAAATGTAACATGTGCATATTTTTCTGTTTCTGCAATTCTTAATTG
>CAKPGS010000021.1 GCA_934155165.1 uncultured Clostridia bacterium
AATAAAATTATATGAGAAATTTGGTTTTATAAAAAATGATATAAAGTATATTTTAATGATTTAACAAACAAATTACAATTTATAAAAAGGAAGTGATAAAATATGGACATGTATCAAAAAAGAAAAATGAGACAAGAGAAAAATGTAAAAAATAGTGAAGAACAAGAATTAAATAATAAAATTAATATTAATTGGTATCCACGGACATATGGCAAAGACTAAAAGACAGATAATAGAGGAATTAAGATTAATAGATATTGTGGTAGAACTTGTGGATGCTCGTATTCCTATTGCGAGTAGAAATCCTGATATTGGGGAAATTACTAAAAATAAAAAAAGAGTAATTGCTTTAAATAAAAGTGATTTAGCAGATGAAAATGAAAGTAAAAAATGGGTAGACTACTTCAAAAAACAAGGTGTTTCTGCTGTTATCACAGATTCAAATACTGGAAAAGGTGTACAAAATGTTATAAAAGAAATAGAAAATTTAATGAGTGAAGAACTTAGTAAAATGTCTGGTAAGGGAAGAATTGGAAAGTCTATAAGAATTATGGTATTAGGAATACCTAATGTTGGAAAATCATCTTTTATAAATCGTATTGCAGGAAGAAGCTCATTAATAGTTGGAAATAAACCAGGTGTAACAAGAGCCAAACAATGGATTAGAGTAAATGATAAAATAGAATTACTAGATACACCAGGTGTTTTATGGCCAAAATTTGAAAGTGAGGAAGTTGCTTTAAATTTAGCATATACAGGTTCTATAAAAGATGATGTTTTGGAAAAAATAGAAGTAGCATATCAATTGCTTAAATATTTATTACAAAATTATAGAGAAAAATTAGAAAAAAGATACGGATTGGATAGTGAAAATATAAATCAAATTCTTATGCAAGAACAACCTGAAAACTTTAATATATATGAAGTAATGCAATTAATAGGAAAAAAACGTGGAGCGATAGTTTCTGGAGGAAACGTAGATGATGAAAAAGTTGCAAATATAATACTAGATGACTTTAGAAGCGGAAGAATAGGAAAAATAACATTAGAAAAGGTGAAATAAAATGGATGAGATTTTTATACCAATAAAAGATAAACAAGAAGTAAAATTGATGAATCCCTTGGTATGGGCTTATGTAGGCGATTGCATATATGAATTGCATATAAGAACATTTTTAATTAACACAACTAAAATGAAGGTACATGAATTACATGTAAAAGCTTCTACATATGTAAAAGCATCAAACCAAGCAAAAATTTTAAAGAATATTGAAAATGAACTATCTGAAGAAGAAAAAGATATTGTAAGAAGAACAAGAAATACACAAAATCATCATTTGCCTAAAAATGCAAACCCGGCAGACTATATGTATGCTACAGCATTTGAAGGTCTAATAGGATATTTGTATTTAACTAAAAGTTTTAAAAGATTAAAAGAAATACTACAAAAAAGTTTATAATTTTCTTGCTATTTTTAAATTTGTAGTGTATTATTATATAGGAAAAATATGAGAAGGGAGCAAATATCCGTATGAAAAAAATGGTAATTAGTACAATATGTGTAATCTTTATAATGTTATTACCAGTTTGTTATGCAAATAATATTGTATTAAGTAATGATATAAATAATCAAACTAATACAAATGTACAAACTAATAACGAATTACAAGGAACAGAACAAATTGTAGAAATAAAGAAAAATACAGAGAAAAAATTGGATGATTATAAGCAAGAATATGGATCAGATGCATATGGTCTTGCTGCATACATTTTAAATATAGTAAGAATATATAGTATACCATTTTGCTTTATAGGAATTGCAATCGGAGCTATTTATCAATATGTAATAGGTATTCATAAATTGGATGAAAGAGACAAAGGTTTTACAATGATAATAAGCTTTGTAACAATATTGGTAATTGCACAAATATTACCACTTATATTTGCAATAGTTGTAAAAGGTTGGAGGGGTTAAACAAATGAAAGTTTTATTTGCTGTAAGTAATGAAAATATTTCTGAATCGATAGTTAAAAAATATCAAAAAGACTATAAAGAAATTATATCATCAAAAAATGTATATTACTTTAATGCAATACAAAAAGAGTTACAAAAGGATAATACTTATGACAGAATAGTTATAAGCGAAGATTTAGAGCCATTCACAAACAATAATTATGATGCAATAGATAGATTTATCTTTGATAAATTAGATGCAATAAGTGATGAGGCAACAAATAGTAGAAGAAATGATACACCTATCATTTTAATATGTTCAGATAGAAGATCAAAATCTGAGGATTTATTAGTTAAATTATTTAGTATAGGTATATATGATGCTTTACTTGGAAATGATAGAAGCATTGACCAAATATGCAAATTAATAAGAAAACCAAGAACTAAAAAAGAAGCAAAATTATATTATAATATAGATACTGAAGATGTGAAATATGCGCCAGAAAATGAAAATGAAGTTAGTGAATTAGAAATACAAAATATTTTAAATTACTATAAAAAAATAGGAAGAGATGAAGAAAAGTATGTTGAGGGCTTTGAAAATATAGCAGCTCAGTATACTCCAGAGCAATTAAAAATTATAGCAAATGTATTGCCAATAAATGTAAAAGCAGTTTTAGAAATGAATTCACCAACTTACCAAAACATAATGACAGCTTCTGTAAAAGGATATGTTAATAGAGAAAAACAAGATAGCGGTTTAAGTATGAACTTCATTCCAGATAAATCGAAACCAACAGAAGGGAACATTATAGTTCCATCTGCAATTAATAAAAATAAAGTTAGAAAGGTTCAAACAGCCACTTCTAATATTAATGAAAAAATAAATCCTGTTATGGATCAACAAGAAAGCACTACACCGACACCAAAAAGAAGAGGAAGACCTAGAAAGAATCCTTTACCTGAGCAACAAGATGAAGCTCAAACAACACCAAAAAGAAGGGGAAGACCTAGAAAAAATCCTTTACCTGAGGAAAATGAAACCGAAGAAATTATAAAATCTGAACCAATTAATCTATTTGATATGCCAACAGAAGAAAACAAGGCAAATGAAAATATACTACCAGGTTTTGAAGAATTAAACAATAATCAAAACTATAGTGCAGAAGAACAAAACATGTATAACAATATAGAGCCAAATAATGAAACAAAAGAAGTTTCACAAAACAATGATTATGGATATGAAATGAATAGTTCTTTGCAAGGATTATTATCAGGAAACAAAAAATTAGTTTCATTTGTTGGAACAAGTAAAAATGGTACATCGTTTTTAGTTAATAATGTTGCACAATTAAGTTCTTCATTAGGAATAAATACAGCTATATTAGATACAACTAAAAATAAAAATTCATTTTATATTTTCACACAAAATGAAGAACAATTAAGAAGTAAAGCCGCAAATAGTATACGTAGATTGCAAGTAGGGGCAACAGAAGGAATTAGAGTCTCAACAAATTTAACAGTATATACAGCTATTCCTGAAGAAGAAGTTGGGATAAATAACTATGAAACAATTTTAAAAACATTATTAGAAAATTATGAACTAGTATTAATAGATTGTGACTTCAATACAAATTTTGGATATTTTGCTGAATCACAAGAAATATACTTAGTACAAAGTTTAGATGTATTGACAATACAACCTTTAACAGCGTTTTTAAGAGATTTAAAAACACAAAACATACTAGAACAAGAAAAAATAAGAATTGTAATAAACAAAAATATGAAGGTTAGAGGATTAACAGATAAAGCAATTATAGGCGGAATGTCATTCTATAATGAACCATCAATGTCTTTTATGACAGAATTGTTTAATAGAGATATTGTAAAATTCTGTTCAATTCCATTTGAAGAACAAACATATTCAAAATATTTGGAAGGACTAGTAAATTGTAAAATCTCATTAAACGGATATACTAAACAATTTATGCAAGCTTTAAAAGAACTAACAAATATGGTATATCCTTTATTAAATAGCAAAACAAAAAAAACAAACAAAAAACAAAAAGAAGTGAATAGACCAGTAAACAGTTATGATGCAGCAAAGTTTTCGCAAGGAATAAATGACACATTAAATCAAATGAAGAAAAATTATTAATAAAATATAGTCGAGGTGAGATATTTGTTTATTGTAGCAATAATAGTACTTTTAGTTTTGATAATAATAACTCTAGTTATATATAATATGACTATTCACAAAAAAGTAGTATCTTTTAGCAACTTAAATGATAAAATAAATAGTTTAAACGTATTACAAAATTTTATGGATACAATAGGAGAATACTCTTCAGTTGATGAGAAATTATCAAAAATAAATAATATAATTCTTCAAAAATATGAACCATTAAAATACTCTACTATTGTAGTGTTTAATGGTGCAGAATATGTGGTAAAAGCAACTAATGTTGATGAAAAGCATTGGGATACATTAACCAATTTATATAATGAAGAAATTTTTAAAGATAGTATATCAACTGCTACACCAAAATATGTAACAGTTGATAGAGAATCTGAAAAATTACCATATCAAAAAATGGAATTCGGTAGAGCAAAATCAGCTATGTTCTTTCCACTATTCATTGATAATATATATGTTGGATATTGGCTTATTGAGAGTGGAATAGCGCATGCCTTTGATAATATAGATACTGCAATGCTAGAAGTTATAAAGAATAATATTGTTACAATATTAAAAACAGTTGAATATCAAAATACTGTAGAAAATATTGTCAGAGATGACTATTATTCTGGACTAAAATCTGCGGAATATTTATATGGAGAAGGCAAAAAAATAATAGATGCATATAATATTTCAGCAGTATGCATGATGAAGATTATTAATTTAGAAGATATTAATATAAATGGAAGCAGAAATATAGGTAATGTGGTTGTAACTGATGTAAGTGAAATAATAAAAGAAAGTATATCAAGTAAGTATTTATTTGTTAGATACATGGGACCAAAATTTGTTATTGTATTTACAGGAATACAGGCAGAAGATACTGAAGATTTTGTCAAAGAATTAAAAGCCAAAATTGAGAATATAGAATTTAGTAAAAATGAAATTGATGAAGAAAATAATAAAAAAGACAAAGTATTTACACCAAAATTAAATTTTGCAATATCTACATATTACAAAGGAACATCAATTGATTCATTGACTAAAAAATTGGAGGAATATATAGATTCTACTGAAAAAGAAAGTAGTATAAACTATATTTAAAAAGGAGAGTGAAGAAGGATGAACATGGATGAAACAATGAATTTTAAAATCGAAAAAGAAAATAATGAGAGAGTACAAGAAATTTTAAAAGAAGTTTATGGGGCACTTGAAGAAAAAGGATATAATCCTATAAATCAAATTGTTGGTTATATATTATCAGGAGATCCAACATATATAACAAGTTATAAAGATGCAAGAAGCAAAATAAGAACTATTGAAAGAGATGAATTACTAGAAAAAATGGTAGAAAAATATATAGGAATAGATGAAGAATAGTATGAGAACAATGTCTATAGATTATGGAGATGCAAGAGTTGGAATAGCAATTACAGATGCACTTGGAATAACTGCTCAAGGATTAGAAACAATCCAAAGAAACAATAGTGACAAAATAGTGCTAAAAAGACTTGAAGAAATTATAGGAGAATACAAAATTGGAACTATTGTTGTAGGAATGCCATATAATTTAAAAGGTGAAAAAACTGTAAGAGCAGAAAAAACAGAAGGCTTTATACATAAACTAAGGTGCAAATTTAATAATATAAATATAGAAACTGTTGACGAAAGATTAACAACAGTTGAAGCACACAAAACAATGAATGCATTAAATATAAACAAACATAAAAAAAGAGATATTGTAGATACAATATCTGCTGTATACATTTTAGAAAATTTTATAAATAAAAAATAAAAATCTATTGTAAAGTTTAAAAAAATAGTATATCATATTGCAAATAACAAATAATATAAATATTGTTATTAATATTGTAGAAATACAATAAATATAAATTAGGAGGAAAATTAAATGAGTGAAGATGTAAACAATGCAGGAGAAGAATTAGATAACATAATAATATTAAACGATGAAGAAGGAAACGAAGTTAAATTCGAATTTTTAGACTTAATAGAATTAGATGGAGAAGAATTCGTAGTATTACTACCAACAGAAGAAGAGGAAGACAGTGAAGAAGTTGTAATACTTAAAGTAGAAGATTCTGAAGATGATGAAATGGAATCTTATGTAAGTGTTGATGATGAAGAAACATTAAACACAGTATTTGAAATGTTTAAAGAAAAATTCAAAGATGAATTTAACTTTGTAGACGAAGACTAATTTATATAGAGAGTTAAAAATATAAATACAATGAAAAAGAGGAGTAAATTTAAACACTGCTTAAAAGAGAAAAGAAGTCATAGGCTGTAAACTTCTTAAGTAAGAATAAATTGAAGGTAGCTTTTGAGTAGATATACTGAGAAATATAAAATAGGTATATCCGGAATAAGCCACGTTATAGGCTAAGAGATACAAATAAAAATAATTATTTGTAATTAAGGTGGTACCGTGAGAAACCCTCGCCCTTATATAGGCGAGGGTTTTGTTTTTTATTATAAGACTTTTGTTGATAAAAAATACACATAATTATAATGAAATTTATTCAATTCCTCGGCGGCATTACGTATTAAAAGAAATTATAAAATTGTAACAAACGAGCCTCTCGCTGCTCTTGCTACGCAAGCCATCGCTTCCTCATTTGCTACAATTAAACAATTTCTAATAATACTCCAATTGCATTCGTCATTTCATAAATTTATTATAATTATGTTAAATAAAACAATATAAATAAAAAATAAAAGGAGGAAAATGAAAATGAAAAATAGAAAATTAGAAAACACATATAATCCACAAGAATTTGAAGAAAAACTATATGAAAAATGGGAAGAAAAAGGCTATTTTAAACCAAGCATGAATAAAGAAAGTAAAGCATATTCAATAATGATGCCACCACCAAATGTAACAGGAAAATTACATATGGGTCATGCTTTAGATGGAACAATACAAGATATTTTAATACGTTATAAAAGAATGAATGGATTTAATACATTATGGCTACCAGGAACAGATCACGCAGCAATAGCTACAGAAGCAAAAGTTGTTGCTAAAATGAAAGAAGAAGGTCTTACAAAGGATGATTTAGGAAGAAATGGATTCTTAGAAAGAGCATGGGATTGGACACATGAGTATGGAGGAACAATTCAAAAACAACAAAGAAAAATTGGATGTTCATGTGATTGGGAAAGAAAAAGATTTACACTAGATGAAGGTTTATCAAAAGCAGTTCAAGAACAATTTATAAAATTATATGAAAAAGGTTTAATTTATAAAGGAAAAAGAATGATAAACTGGTGTCCAAATTGTCATACATCAATATCAGATGCAGAAGTTGAATATGAAGAAGAACCATCACACTTATGGCATATTAGATACCAAATAACAGGAACAGATAAATATCTTACAGTTGCAACAACAAGACCAGAAACAATGCTAGGAGATACAGCTGTTGCAGTTCATCCAGATGATGAAAGATATAAAGATATAGTAGGAAAAACATGTATCTTACCAATAATAAATAAAGAAATACCAATTATAGCAGATAGATTTGTAGATAAAGAATTTGGAACAGGATGCGTAAAAATTACACCTGCACATGACCCTAATGATTATCAAGCAGGTTTATCACACGGATTAGAAATAATAGAAGTATTTGATGAAAGCTCAATAATGAACGATTTAGTTCCAGAATATAAAGGTCTAAAATCAATAGAAGCAAGAAAATTAATAGTAGAAAAACTAAAAGAAATTGGAGCCCTAGTTGAAATAGAAGATTACAACCACAATGTTGGAAAATGTTATAGATGTCATGCTACAATAGAACCAAGAATATCAGACCAATGGTTTGTTAGTATGAAAGAACTTACAAAGCCAGCAATAGAAGCAGTAAAAAATGATGACATAACGTTCGTTCCAAAAAGATATGAAAAAAATTATTTTCATTGGATGGAAAATATACAAGACTGGTGTATATCACGTCAATTATGGTGGGGACATAGAATACCCGCATATTATTGCCAAGACTGTGGAGAAATAAATGTTGCAAAAGAAAAACCACATACCTGTAAAAAATGTGGTAGTGAAAATTTAAAACAAGATGAAGATACTTTAGATACATGGTTTAGTTCTGCTTTATGGCCATTTTCAACATTAGGTTGGCCAGAAGAAACAGAAGATTATAAAACATTTTTTCCAACTAATGTATTAGTTACAGGTTACGATATAATAACATTTTGGGTTTCAAGAATGATAACATCAAGCTTAGAATTAACAGGAAAAAATCCATTTAAAGATGTGCTAATTCACGGAATAGTAAGAGATAGCCAAGGAAGAAAAATGTCAAAATCATTAGGAAATGGAATAGATCCAATAGAGATAATAGAAAAATATGGAGCAGACTCATTAAGATTTTCATTAATTCAAGGAACTACACCAGGAAATGATATACGTTATATGCCAGAAAAATTAGACCAAGCATCTAACTTTGCAAATAAATTATGGAATGCATCAAAATTTGTTTTAATGAACTTAGAAGATTATGATGAAAATGTATATGAAGATAATTTATGTTATGAAGATAAATGGATTTTATCTAAATTAAACACATTAGTACAAGAAGTGTCAAACAACATAGAAAAATACGATTTAGGAGTTGCTTCTCAAAAAATATATGACTTTATATGGAACGAATTTTGCGATTGGTATATAGAAATTGTAAAATTACGTTTATACGATAAAGAAAATAAAACAAGAAAATCAGCTCAATATGTATTAAATAAAGTATTATGTGATGCATTGAAATTATTACATCCAATAATGCCATTTATAACAGAAGAAATATACACAAAGTTATATAATGAAGATGAAAGCATAATGATTTCTAATTGGCCAAAATATGAAGAAAAATACAACTTTAAAGATGAAGAACAAAAAATAGAAAAAATAAAAGAAATAATAATTGGAATAAGAAATATTAGAAACAATATGAATGTACACCCATCTAAAAAATCTAAATTAATATTTGTAAGTACAGAATATAAGAATGTTATAGAAAATAGCAAAGAATTCTTAGAAAAACTAGGCTTTGCAAATGAAATAATAGTACAAAACAATAAAGATGGAATAGACTCAAATGCTATATCAATATTATTAGATGGAATAGAAACATATATACCATTCGAAGAATTAGTAGATATAGAGGCAGAAAAACAACGTTTACAAGAAGAAAAACAAAAATTAATATACGAAGTAGAAAGATGCGAAAAAATGCTATCAAATCCAGGATTTGTAAACAAAGCACCAGAAGCAAAAGTAAATGCAGAAAAAGAAAAATTAGAAAAATATAAAGCTATGTTAGAAAATACAGAAGAAAGATTAAAAAATTTATAGAAATAAACACAAAAACCGCCTTTAAGTAATAAAATTATTTAGAGGTGATTTTTTTGAGTAAATTACAAAAATGGCAAATAGGTGCAACAGCATTCTGTTTAGTAATAGGAACTCTATTACATTTTACATATGAACTATCATGTGGAAATACATTTGTAGCAGCATTTAGTGCAGTAAATGAAAGTACATGGGAACATTTAAAACTAGTATTTTATCCAACATTCATTTTTTCAATAATTGAGTATTTTTTTATTGGAAAAAGTACGAATAATTATAGTATAGCAAAAACAACAGCAATAATATTTGAAATGAGTTTTATAACAATTTTCTTCTATACGTATACAGGAATAATTGGAACAAACTATGCATTTTTAGATATATCATCTTTTGTAGTAGCAATAATAGCAGGAGAATATATAGCATATAAAATAATGCTAAAACCACAAATAAAAAATAATGCAATAAAAATATTAGCAATAATACCAATACTACTCCTAATAGTATTTATAATAGCGACATATAATCCACCAATGATAAATTTATTCAAAGACCCCGTAACAGGAGGATATGGAATTTAAAAATATATATAATATGAAAGGAGAATAAAGAATATTTTTCTGAATTTACAAAAAGGTAAATATATAATGAGATGTGTATTGACTTGATAAATGAAATCTTGTACAATAAATATATATGTAGACTGTCGAAAAAAGTCTAAAAAGGAGCAAAAAACAAATGAGAAATTTAAATAAAAATAATATTAAAATATTTGACAAACATAAATCTGTAAATAAATTAATGTCAAACATTCCAACATCCAACATCAAATTTCCAACTTCTAATTCCGCAATTACTCTAATTGCTTTGATTATAACTATAATTGTATTGTTAATTCTTGCCGGTGTAACACTAAATATGGTAATAGGAGAAAATGGAATATTTGGCAAGGCAAATAGAGCAAGTGAAGAAACAAAAAAGAATCAAGCAATAGAAACAGTACAAACATCATTGCTATCAGCAAGAATGGAATATACTCTGAATAATAACATAAAGGTAAAAGAGTTTGTGGAAAAAGAAAATAAAAAAATAGAGGTAGAACAAACAGGAAATGGTGAACCATTAGATTCATGGGAAATGACATATGATGGATATACATTTGAGATAAATGATTTGAAAATAAATGGAATTTCAAAAGGAAAGAATAATCCAAAAGTAAAAAAATTAGTTGTAGAAGAAGGATATCAATTTGCTACAACTGAAGGAAAATCAGCAAAAGTAGAATTTGAAGTAGAACTACCAGATGAATTAAATGGAGCTAAGATAACTGTAACATCACCAACAAAAGAAAATGTAGAAGTATCAGAAATAAAATATGAAAATGGTAAATATGTAGGAACAATAAAAACAACTGGAAAAGTAAATCCAAATGGAGCATATCAATATGAAATAAAAGCAACAAAAGATGGAAAAGAAAGAACAGCAACAGCAGTAGCAAATGTTGAGAAATTTTTGGATGACCCAAAAATAGAAATACCAAAAGAAAACAAAAAATATAATGCAATTACAATAAAAGTAGCAAACAATTATCCAAAGGATGCTGGAATAAAATATAAATATTATGTAAAAAATACAACAGCAGATTTTGAAACATCAACATCAAAAGAAATAACAGGATTAACAGCACTCACAGATTACAATGTAAAAGTAGAAGCTTATTTAAGTGATGAGAGTGATTATAAGGAAGTAACAACTACTATTACAACACCAGAAAAACTAATGGAAATAGACTCAATAGAAGACTTAGAACGAATAAGCGAAGATTTAGCTAGTTCATATAAATTAACTAGAACTTTAGATTTTAAAGATAGAAGTTGCTATGAGACTCAAGAAAGATATGAATATTATAACAAAGATGAAAATGGAGATAATATTCCTGATAACAGTTGGTCTCCTCTAGGTAGTTACAGTGGTAATATTGCCTTTACAGGAAAACTTAATGGAGATTATTATACTATTAAAAACTTATATGGAAACCCAATGTTTTCATTAACCAAGAATGCTACTATTGAAAATATTGCGCTAGAAAAATTTTCAGCAATAAATGGATGTATAGCAATGGTATCAAACAGTACTAAATTTAGTAAGGTAAAAGTTTTTGATTCTACGGTTTCACCTGCATATTCAGGTTTGATAAGCGGAACTGATTCAAATGGTGTATATGATCAAATTAGTGCCAATGGAGATGTAACAGGAAGTGCATATGTAGGTTCTGTAATAGGAGCTCCAAGTAATACTATAATTACTAATAGTTATGCAACAGGAACAGTAAAATTAACAAATTATAATAGTGGAGGAGCATGCTTCTTAGGATATGGAAATGTTAAAAATATACAAAATTGCTATACAATAAGTAAAAGCGTTTATTCACATCAATATGAAAGAGCCTTTATATTAGGTAGTGTAACAAATATAGCAAATTGTTTTTGGAATCGCACGGACTCTAATCTTACAGATGGTGGAGATGGAACAGAAAAATCACAAGAAGATATGAAACTACAATCAACATATACTGATGCTGGATGGGATTTTGAAACAATATGGGAAATGAACTCAGAAACAGGATATCCAAAATTAAAATGGGAGAATAATATAAAATAAAATTTAATATAAAACATTAAAAATAATAAAAGTATTGAAAAATACTTTTATTATTTTTTGCTCTAAATATAACTATAATCAGTCATTTGTAATACTAATTAGTTATAAAGAATATATATCATACTGATAATGAAAATTGTATAAATATTCAAATAAACAAAAACATCAAATAAATTTGAAAATTATAATTTAAAAGGTAATAATAGTACTCAGCAAGAAAAAACAACTAATACCTCTAATAAAAAATAAGTGAAGAAAAAGATGAAGCTAGTAATGAAAATAAAGAAAGTAGTACAGAAATAAAATGAATAATAAAACAGGTGAAGAAACAAATTTAAATACTACAAATAGTGCAAAACTAAGAAATGTAATAGTATTTTGTTATAGTAGTAATAATTGAAATTATATTTAGATTAACAAGAGATTAAATAGAAAATAATTTTAAGATAGACATTATATAATTTTATTATTGCAAAACCCATGTTGCTAAAATTAAAAAAATATTGTAAAATAATAAAAAAATTTGGAGGAAATAAGTTGAACGAAATAGAAGTACAAAAAGAATATATAAAAAAAATTGCACAAATAAATAAAGGAAAAGATTTAAAATACTGCATTCTAACAATGGGTTGCCAACTAAATGAAAATGATTCAGAAAAATTATGTGGCATGTTAGAAGATATGGGATATAGTAAAACAGATAAATTTGAGGATTCAGATTTTGCTATATTCAATACTTGTTGCGTTAGAGAAAATGCAGAAGATAAATTGTTTGGAAATTTGGGAGAATTAAAAAGAGTAAAAGAAAGAAAAAATACAATTATAGCAATTGGTGGATGTATGATGCAAGAAAAGCATATTACAGACAAAATAAAGAAAAGCTATAACTATGTAGATATAATTTTTGGAACACATACTTTGCATAAATTACCACAAGATACATATGAAATTTTAAATGATAGAAGAAAAATAGAAGATGTAATAGATATAGATGGAGAAGTTTATGAAGGTTTGCCAATAAAACGTTTCGATAATATTAAAGCTTCAGTAACTATTATGTATGGATGCAATAATTTCTGTAGCTACTGTATAGTTCCATATGTACGTGGGAGAGAAAGAAGCAGAAATCCACAAGATATAATAAATGAAGTACAAGAATTAGCTAAAAAAGGTTATAAAGAAATTACTTTATTAGGTCAAAATGTTAATTCATATTTGGTTAGTGAAAAGAGAAAAAATAAAGATTTAGAATATACAGTAAAAATAAATGATAAAAGATTTAAAATTAATTCCTTTGCAACATTATTAATTGCATGTAATGAAATTGAAGGAATAGAAAGAATACGTTTTGTATCTCCACATCCAAAAGACTTTACAGATGATGTAATAGAAGCAATAGCAAAATGCGATAAGGTATGTAAATTAGTACATTTACCCTTGCAATCTGGTAGCACAAGAATGCTAAAAATTATGAACAGAAAATACACAAAAGAACAATACTTAAATTTAGTAGAAAAAATGAAGAAAAAAATACCAAATGTAAAATTCTCAACAGACATAATAGTAGGTTTTGCAGGGGAAACAGAAGATGATTTTGAAAATACATTAGATGTAGTAAGAAAAGTAAAATATGAACAAGTTTATATGTTTATATATTCAATAAGAGTAGGAACACCAGGTGCAAAAATGGAAAATCAAGTACCAGATGAAATAAAACATAAACGTTTTGATAGACTAAAAAAATTAGTAGAAAGTCAAATAAAAGAAAATAACGATTTATATGTTGGAACAAAACAAAAAATATTAGTAGAAGGAACAAGTAAAAACAACGAAAAAATGCTAACAGGACGAACAGATAGTAATAAAGTAGTTATCTTTGAGGGAAGTAAAAAACTAATAAATAAAATAGTAGAACTAGAAATAGAATCTGAACATATGTGGTATTTAAAAGGTAAAATATAAAGGGCCAGTCCCCTAACCGACAATTTGTCGATTTCAGGGACGGGTCTTTTTTTGCTATACGCTTTGTTCTCCAGGAATGAAGTAATCTATAACTCCATAAATTAATGCACCAATAATAGCAGCCATCCAAGAAACAGTATAACCTGCTATAAAGAATTGTGCTGCATATAAAGTAACAGCAGCTAAAACAAAACCTACAAAACCTTTTCCAAAACTACTAGCATGCAATCCTGTAAATTTAACTATTAAATAATCTATAACAGTTAAAACTACTGCAGCAATAGCTAATGTCCAAAAGCCATTTATAGAAAAACCAGGAGTAAAGAAAGCTGTAATAGCAAGTACAACAGCAGAAGTAACTAAACGCCAAATAATTTGACCAACTGTACCCATTGTACTTTCAGATTGAGAATTACTCTGAGTATTTGCCATCTTAAATAGACCTCCTAAAAAGAGTAAAATAAATTTGTGAAAAATTATCACATTAATATTATTTACAAAAAATATATTATTATTCAAATTGAATAATTTAAATAAAAAAGACAAAAGATAATAAAAAAAGGAGAAAAAAATGTTAATTATATTTGTTAGAGCAATTATTTTATATATTTTAGTTTTAGTAGTAATGAGATTAATGGGAAAAAGAGAAATTGGGCAAATGCAACCCTTTGAACTTGCAATATCTATAATGATTGCTGACTTAGCAACAGTACCAATGGCCGAACTTGGAATACCACTAACAAATGGAATTCTACCAATTTTAGGATTACTTGTTATGCATTTATTAATTTCTATATTAAATTTAAAAAGTATGCGTTTTAGAGAAATAACTTCGCGGAAAGCCACGAATATTAATTTATAGAGGAAAGATAGATGAAAAAGCATTAATAAAAGAAAAAATAACAATAAATGAATTAGAAGAACGATTAAGGGCACAAAGCGTTTTTAATTTAGGAGATGTAGAATATGCAATATTAGAAACTAGTGGACAATTGAGTGTAATTCAAAAGCCAAATAAGAGAAATACAACACCTGAAGATTTTAATATAATGCCTGAATATGAAGGAATTCCATACGATTTAGTAATAGATGGAGAAATAATGAGAGAAAATTTACAAAAAATTGGAAAAGATGAAACATGGTTAAAAAAACAACTAGAACCTTTTAACATAAAATCTGAAGAGGCCCTAGTAGTTACATTTGATGGAAAGGGAAATATATTTTGTCAAAAAAAGGAGTCTAAAGAATGAAGAAAGGTATAATAATTATTGTTGTTGTAATATTTGGAGTATGCATTTTGAATATAATAACAGATACAATAACCTCTGAAAGTGTAAATATAGTAATTAATGATTTACAAGAATTAAAAGAATACTTAGAAGCTGAAAATAATGAAGTGATAAAAGTTTCAATTGGAAAGGTAGAACAAGATTGGTTAAGTAGAAAAAGAAAACTAGAATATTTTATTGAACATGATGAGTTAGAAAAAGTAAGTTCTGAAATATATATAATAAAAGGAAATATAGAACAAGAAAAATATGAAGATGATATACCGGAAATAGAAAATGCAAAGTTTATATTAAACCATTTAGAGGATAAGTATAAATTTATGTTTAAAAATTTATTTTAATATAAATTAACATAAAATTTGCAAATTGACATAAAATATGGTAAAATGTTGTTAATGGTGGTGAAATATGGATATAAAGGAAAAAATTAATTTAAAAAGATTAAATAGTATACTCAAGAAAAACATATTAACAATTATAATTTTAGTTATTTTATTTGCAATTGGCGGATATTTTTATTCGTTTAATTTTGTTGTCCCAAAATATAAATCAAGTTCAACAATTTTATTAGTAAGTAAAAATTCTAATGAAAAAAACTCAAAAGTTACACAAAATGATGTAACACTTAATAAAAGCTTACTTGCTACATATGGAAATATAATAACTAGTAATAATGTACTAGAAAAAGTTATAGAAAATTTACAAATTGATATGACAGCTGAAGAACTAAGCAAAAATGTAAAAATAGAAGAAGTTGAAGATACACAATTATTAAAAGTAGATGTTATAAGTAAAAGTGCAGAGGAAGCACAAAAAATTGCAGAAGAAATAAATAATGTTTTTGTACAAGAAATTAAAAGCATTTATAACATGGAAAATGTAACAGTTGTAGATAAAGCATCTTTAGAAGAAGAACCATATAATATTAACCATATAAGAGATATAATTTTATTTGCTATTTTAGGAATAGGTGTTTCGGGGGTAGTTGTAATAATCAACTATATCTTTGATACATCAATAAAACTTGAGCAAGATATAGAAGATTTTGCTGGTATAAATGTAATAGGAACAGTTCCCAAAAGCAAAGAGAAAAAAGAATTAATTGTAAATAATAATATTAAATCAACAGTTTCAGAAGCTTTTAAAGCAATCAGAACAAATATAGAATTTACAAACAATAAAAAAATATCAAAATCTATTTTGTTTACAAGTTGTAATTCTGGAGAAGGAAAAAGTTGGATTACTTCAAATATAGCAGTTGCATATGCACAAGCAGATAAAAATGTAATAATAGTTGATAGCGATATGAGAAAAGGTAGACAACATCAAATATTTAATGTTGATAATAAACTTGGTTTATCTAATTGCTTAAATGAAATGGAAGAAAGCGAAAAAGATTATGCTATACTTGAAAAATATATAAAAGAAACTCCAATAGCAAAAGTACATATTATGACAATAGGAACAGTTCCACCTAACCCATCTGAATTGTTATTATCAAGCAAGATGGAATATCTAATAAAAATGCTAAAAAAAGTATATGATGTAGTTATTATAGATGGAACTCCTTGTAATTTAGTTTCAGACAGTATACCTGTATCTAGAATGGTAGATTCAACAGTTATTGTTACTGAAAGTAAGAGAACCAAAATTGAGGATTTAAAACAAATTTCAAAGTTAATAAAGAATGCAAAAGGTAATATTGTAGGAGCAATTTTAAATAAAAAAGAATTAAAAAGAAAAGAATATGGAAAAGGTTATTACTATGGAAATAGCCAAGATATGAAACAAACGATAGAACTCGAAAGAAAGAGCGTTTCGGAATTAATTGCAAATAGAAAAGAAAATATTGAAGAAGTTAAGTATATATCTGAAAATGATACAAAATTAGACTTACTAAGTAAAAGAATTGAAGATTTAGAAGATTTACTTTTAGAAATACCAGATTTAACTTTAAATAATTATAATAAAATTGTTGAAGAAGTAAAACAAGTATATACAAACGAAATGGATAAAGAAGCATTAGCTGAAAAAATAAAAAATGATATTATAAAAAAAGAATTAATAGAAGAATTAAAGAAAACAACAGGGAATACAGAAGAAGTTATAGACAAAAAGCTTCAAGAATTAGATAATAAAGAAGATGTTGAAAAGCTTATAAATAAAATAAATGATATTGAGCTGTTAATAAAAAATGATGCTACTCAAGAAAGTATAATAGAAAAAATAGAAGAAATGAGAATAGAACAAAATAAAAAAATAGATATGTTAGATAGTAGCAAAATATTAAATAATATAGTAATTCAAATGCAAAGACTAAATAAAAAGTATGAAAATATTGAAAGAATTGAAAATATAATTTCAAGTAATAAAACGCAAGAATCCATAATTCAAAAAATGGATGAAATTCAAAGGGAACAAAGTAGTAAAATAGATAAATTAGATAGCAGTAGAGCATTAAATAATATAGTAATTCAAATGCAAAAATTAAACAGTAAATATGAAGATATACAAAACATTGAAGAACTAATAAATAATGATGAGATAGAAATAAGATTAAATGAGAGATTAAACGAATTACAAGAGGAACAAAATAGAAGAATAAGACAGTTAGATAATACAAGAGAATTAAATAATATAATTATAGAAATGCAAGATTTAAATAGAAAATATAACAAAGTTCAAAGCTTAGAAAAAGCAATTACAAATGATAAAACAGAAGAAAGAATAAACAAAATGATAGAAAAAATGAAGAAAGATAATGATAAAAAATTAGAAAAAATAGATAATACAGCTGCTATAAAAGAAATAATGAAAGAACTTAAAAAGATAAATGTAAATTATGATAAGATTGCAGAAAAAATAGCTAAAAATAATACAAACACACGAAATACAACAAGTAATAAAACAAAACCTAAAAAAGACAATATAATAGAAATAACAGAATTAAAAGATAAACTAAATAAACAAGAGCTAATTATAGAATTTGGAAAAGGAATAGAATATGAACAATTATTAAATACTGCAATAGATACATATGAAATAAAACCAAATAAAAAATCTAAAAAAGCTTAAAGCAAAGGCGACCAATTATAGGTCGCCTTATTTCTAATTACAGCATTTATCTGAAAAATCTTTATCACATGGTTTATCATAAGGTTTGTCACATGGTTTTGTATAATTACAACAATCCATTTTTACACCTTTTAAACATTTTCCTTCACGTCTACATCCTGCACAGATTTTATAATTTTTTACTCTATTAGCCCATATTTGAACTTCATATTCTTTACCAGGACATAAAGGTCCAAAAACAAAGCTTCCATCTTTATCTGTAAAAGTATGAGAAACAGGTAAATGTTCTTCTTTTCCGCAATGTTTAACAACTTCAATTAATTTAACAACAGCATCGCAAACTGGTTCTCTGTAACAATCTTTAATAACTCCATAAATAACATCTCTGTTGTCATCAGGTAAAGTAATATCTAAATCAAATTGTTTTCCTTTCTCGATGAAACCATCAACATTAATTATAGGGCACATTTTTTTATCGCATTCCATATCCATATTATCGTTTCCTTTCAAAAATAATTTAGCTTTCGCCTAATATATTTTATGATTTCTTGAAAAAAATGTTAATATTTGGTATTATATAAAAATATAATTAATAAGTAAAAAACGGAGGCAAAAATGGACAATAGAAAAATAGGTGTATTTGATTCAGGAGTAGGTGGACTAACAGTATTTTCTGAAATAATAAAACAACTTCCAAGTGAAGATATAATATACATAGGAGATACTAAAAGATTTCCTTTTGGAAATAAATCAAAAGAAAGTATAATATCAATATCAAAACAAATTGTAAATTACTTAATATTGCAAGATGTAAAACTAATTGTAATAGCATGTGGAACAGCAACAAGCCAAGCATTAGAAGAACTTAGAAAGATATATAGAATACCAATTATTGGAATAATAGAACCAACAATAGAAAATTGTATAAAAGAAGATACGAAAAGTGTAGGAATAATAGCAACAAAAGGAACAATAAGAAGCGGAGAATGGGAAAAACAAATAAAACAAAAGAACAATAATATAGAAACAATATCAATAGAAACACCACTACTAGCATCAATGGCAGAAGAAGGATGGACACAAAACGAAGTAGCCAAAGCAGCAATAAAAGAATATATGAAAGAATTTAAAAACACACAAATAGAAAAATTAATACTAGGTTGCACACACTACCCATTATTTGAAAAACTAATAAAAGAAGAATTAGGAGAAAAAATAGAAACCATAAACACAGGAGTACAAATGGCAAAATACTTAGAAAAATACCTAAAAGAAAACCAATTAGAAAACAAAAAAGAACATAAAGGAAAATACCAAATAAACCTAACAGACACAGAATGCAACTTCATAAACGTAGCAGAAAAACTACTAGGACAAAAAATAACAATAAACAAAATAGAATTATAATTGAAAATTTACAATAAATAAAAGGAGTACAAGTATATTGTTTTTTATACCTTGGTGTCGCAATCTTCGGATTTTAGAATGGTCTATTGACCATTTAACATGCAATTACTTTTTTTATTAAATTAATTTATATATTTACATTACTAATATATAAATTAATAAAATGAAGATTGCTCCAAATCGCACTCGCAGAATAAATCTGCTCGTTTGGTCGCTTACGCGATATTTCAAAACAAATATACTTGTACTCTTTTGAATTAATTTTATGTTGCCATTTTTTGCGTGTTGTTGTAGAATATTTGTAGATTTTTAGATGGGAGAGTTAGTTATGAGAGAAGAATTTTTAAATTTATTAAGAAGTGTTAATAGAGATGGAATGAGTGATTTATTAGATTTTATTGAAAATAAAACAGACTTTTTTAAAGCACCTGCTAGTACAAGGTTTCATGGCTCTTATGAGGGTGGTTTATTAGAACATAGTATGAAAGTCTATGAAATTTTAAAGCATAAAGTTGCAAATTGTATAGAAGATGTTGGAGCAACTGAAGATACAATTAAAATTATTGCTTTATTACATGATATTTGTAAGGTTAATTTTTATAAAGTAGATTACAGAAATGCAAAGAATGCTAGGGGAGAATGGGAAAAGGTTCCTTATTATACTGTAGATGATACAATTCCTTATGGACATGGTGAAAAATCTGTTATGATGATTACAGAATATTTAAAACTTACTCCAGAGGAGAAATATTGTATTCGTTGGCATATGGGATTTACAGAACCAAAAGAACAATATAATACATTAGGAGCAGCTTTTAAAAAATATCCACTTGCATTATTATTACACGAAGCAGATTTAGAAGCTACATATTTGTATGATATTTAAAAAGTTGATAATATCAATAAAAAATGGTATAATAGTACGCGTGTAAAGGAGAATAATTATGGAAAAGAAAGATAGAATTGTAACTCGGAGATAGACCAACAGGAAGATTACATATAGGACATTATTTTGGTTCATTACAAAATAGAGTAAAATTACAAGATGAATATGAAACTTTTGTACTTGTTGCAGATGTTCAAGCCTTAACAGATAATTTTAATAATCCAGAAAAAGTTCAAAGAAATGTTAAAGAAATTGTAATGGATAATTTAGCAGTGGGAGTAGACCCTAACAAAGCTACAATTTACTTACAATCTATGATTCCAGAAGTTGCAGAGCTTACAGTTTTTTATTCTAATTTAGTTACAGTTTCAAGATTACAAAGAAATCCAACAGTAAAAACAGAAATTGCACAAAAAAGAGAATTATTTGGAGAAAGTGTTACATATGGATTTCTAGGGTATCCAGTTAGCCAAGCTGCCGATATCACAGCATTAAACGGAACAATAGTACCAGTTGGAGAAGACCAACTTCCACTAATTGAACAATGTAGAGAAATTGTAAGAAAATTCAATAGTATATATGGAGAAACATTATTAGAACCAAAAGCAGTTTTATCAAATGCTAAAAGAATAAAAGGATTAGATGGAAACGAGAAAATGGGAAAATCTTTAGGAAATGCTATATATTTATCAGACTCAGATGAAGAAATAACTAGAAAAGTTATGAGTGCTGTAACAGACCCTGCAAGAATAAAAAAAGATGATCCAGGAAATCCTGATATATGTATGGTTTCATATTATCATAAATTATTTACAAAAAATGCAGATGAATTAAATGCAGTAATGGAAGAATGTAGGGCAGGAAAACGTGGATGTGTTGCTTGTAAAAAAGAATTAATAAAAAATATAATTACAGAATTAGAACCAATTAGAGAAAAAAGAAGATATTATGAAGAAAGACCAGAATTAGTATGTGAAATTTTAATGGATGGAACTAAACGTGCAAGAGAAATAGCAAAAGAAAATATGGCAAGAATTAAAGAAGCTATGAAATTAAATTATTTTGATTAAGAAAGGAAAGAGATATGTTTACAGATTATGCAAAAATAACAGTAAAATCTGGTGATGGCGGAAATGGTGCAGCAACTTTTAGGAGAGAAAAATATGTTGCTGCCGGTGGACCAGACGGTGGAGATGGAGGAAAAGGCGGAAATGTATATTTCGTTGTTGATCCAGACTCAAATACCTTAGTAGATTTCAGATTTAAGAAAAAATTTAAAGCTCAAAATGGCGAAAATGGCAGTGGTTCAAACTGTTATGGAAAGAGCGGAGAAAGTATTTATATAAAGGTACCAAGAGGAACAATTATAAAAGATGCTCAAACAGGACAAGTTGTAGCAGATTTATCTGAAATAGGTCAACAAGAACTTGTATTGCCAGGAGGAAGAGGTGGAAAAGGAAATTCACACTTTGCAACAGCTACAAGACAAGCTCCTCATTTTGCACAAGGTGGAGAAAAAGGAATTGAAAAAGAACTAATTTTAGAGTTGAAACTATTAGCAGATGTAGGATTGCTAGGATTTCCAAGTGTAGGAAAATCAACACTTTTATCTGTTGTATCTTCTGCAAAACCAAAAATAGCAGCATATCACTTTACTACATTAGAACCAAATTTAGGAGTTGTAAAAACAAAACACGGAGATAGCTTTGTAATGGCAGATATTCCAGGAATTATAGAAGGTGCAAGCGAAGGAGTAGGACTTGGAATACAATTTTTAAGACATGTTGAAAGAACACGACTATTATTGCATATTATAGATGTTTCAGGAATGGAAGGAAGAAATCCGGTAGAAGACTTTTATGCTATAAATGCAGAGCTAAAAAAATATAGTGAAAAATTAGCATCAAGAAAACAAATTATAGTTGCAAACAAAATAGATAGTATGCAAGATGAAAGTTTATATAAAGAATTAGAAAAATTAGCTAAAAAAGAAAACTTAGAAATATATAAAATATCAGCAGCAACAAAACAAGGTGTAGACGAATTAATGGACGTTGTTGCTAAAGAATTAAAAGAACTTCCAAAAGAAGAACTAATAGATTATGAAGATAGAAAAGTATATACTCTTGAAGAAGAAAAAGAAGGATTTGAAATAACAAGAGAAAAAGACATGTGGGTTGTAGACGGTCCTTCAGTACAACGATTAATGTCAAGAGTAAACTTAGAAGACAATGAATCTATGTACTATTTCCAAAAGAATTTAGATGCATTAGGAGTAAATGCAGCACTTAAAAAAGCAGGTGTAAAAGAAGGAGACACAGTAAGAGTAGTAGACTGGGAATTAGAATGGTACGATTAAAATAAAAAATAACACTTTCCATAAAATTCGCATAATATATACTAACACCGCAAGGTGTGGTTGGAGGTGGATTGTAATGGAAGAATGTGGAAAAAGCAAAAACAATAAATGCAAATGCTTATCAATAGTATTTGGAGTATTAATAGCGTTATTTTTAGGAGTTATAGGAACAATAATAGGAACAGTATTCGCAGAAACAATATTTTCAGCATTAGCAGCAGTAATAGTATTAGCAATAGTTCTAGGAGTACTAGCAATAATAGTAGGATTTTTAATTTTATGTTCTTGTAAAAGAAAAAATTGCTGTTATTAACAAATAATAGCAACCAATGGTTACAAAATACAATAAATATAGAAATTGTAGAGGGCGGTCAATGACCGCCTAAATTTTTTTGCAAAAATTCCCATAAAAATATTGAAAAAAAAACACTATAATAGTATAATAGTAAAAGTGGGAAAATAGTATATAATAAGAAAAATAAAAAATAATTAAGAGAGGTAAAAAATGGAGTTTTTATATGTAATCCAACAAGCCATAATTTGGATATTAACTATATTCTGGTTATACCAAGTAATGGTAAGTGTATGTTCACTAGTAAAATTGAAAGACAAACCATTAAAAATTAAAAAAGATCACAAATTTATGGCAATTATACCAGCACATAACGAAGAAAGTGTAGTTGCAAATTTAGTAGAAAGTTTAAAAAATCAAGAATATCCAAAAGAACTATTAGATATTTATGTTATTGCAGATAACTGCACAGATAATACAGCACAAGTAGCAAAAGATGCTGGTGCTATTGTATATGAAAGATTTGATAGCACTAGAAAAACAAAAGGATATGCTTTGCAATGGTTTTTAAAACAAAAAATTGAA
The DNA here is from genome assembly GCA_934155165.1 of uncultured Clostridia bacterium. Lineage (GTDB taxonomy): Bacteria > Bacillota > Clostridia > TANB77 > CAG-508 > Merdicola. The sequence continues at coordinate 24,030 of CAKPGS010000021.1, forward strand.
GAAAATGCAGATTATGATGCATTCTTTATATTTGATGCAGATAATATTGTAGACAAAAACTTCACAAAAAATATGAATAAAAAACTATGCCAAGGTGAAGATGTAGTTCAAGGATATAGAGATATAAAAAATCCAACAGATAACTGGATAACAGGAGGATATGCTTTATTCTATTGGATGATGCATAGATTATATCATTTATCTAGATATAATTTAGGACTTTCTGCATTATTAAATGGAACAGGATTTATGGTAAGATTTGATGTAATTAAACCAGATGGATGGAATACAGAAACTCTTACAGAAGACATAGAATTTTCTTTAAAAAGAATTATAGCAGGAAGCAAGGTTGGATGGGCAACAGATGCAATAGTATATGATGAACAACCAACAGGATTTAAACAATCTTGGTCACAACGTTCTAGATGGACAGTAGGTCATATTCAATGTATGCAAAAATATACAGGAAGCCTAATAAATGGAATAAAAGAACATAAAGATTTAAAAAGTATAGATGGATTTTTATATATAATTGGAAGTATACCAATGTTTATAACAACACTTGCATTACTTGCAATAAATATGTTTATATACTTAGCAGATCAAATGACAGGAGCAGAATTATTATTAAATTATGCAATGTATATTGTTCCAACATTTTTCTTGCCAATATTACTTGCAGTATTTATAATGAAATTAGATGGAAGACCAATAAAACCTATGATAAAACAAATATTGTGTTATCCAATATTTATGGCAACTTGGCTTGCAATAAACTTTAAATGTTTATTTAAAAGAGAAACAACTTGGGAGAAAATTGAGCATAATAGAGACATAAAAATTACAGACGTAAATAAAGTTACAACTGTAGATACAGTTGAAGTTAAAGAATAAGCGAAGAAGAGGAAAAGTAAAATAAAGGTTATCAACAGAGAGAGTTGAACATAGGCTGAAATTCAACTTTGAAAAACATATTTGAAAAACTACCTTGGAGCTCTTAAGTGTATACAAACTTAGGCGTTGATTACGATATAATCTAAATTAAGTAAAAAAATAGGGTGGAACCGTGCAAACCAGCACCCCTATAAGAATAGTTTTTGTTCTTATAGGAGGCTGGTTTTATTTTGTATAAAAATGAAAACGGAATTTCATACCAAAAAGGAGGAATATATATGATTAAAATTACATTAAAAGATAATTCTATAATAGAGGTTGAAAAAGGAACAACTATTATAGAATTAGCAAAAAAAATTAGTGAAGGGCTAGCTAGAATGGCAACTTGCGGAAAAGTTAATGGAGAGGTAAAAGACTTAAGATATGAACTAAATGAAAACTGCGATGTAAGTATAGAAACATTTGAAAGTAGTTTAGAAGGAAAACAAGCTTATTGGCATACAACATCTCATATTATGGCACAAGCCGTAAAAAGACTATTTCCAGAAGTTAAATTTGCAATAGGACCAAGTATAGAAAAAGGATTTTACTATGATTTTGATGTAGAAAAACCATTCACAGATGAAGATAAAGCAAATATTGAAGCTGAAATGAAAAAAATAATAAAAGAAGATATTGAAATAGAAAAGTTTGTACTTCCAAAAGAAGAAGCTTTAAATTTAATGGATGGACAACCTTATAAACAAGAATTAATTGAAGAACTACCAGATGGCGAAGAAATTAGCTTCTACAAACAAGGCGATTTTACAGACTTATGCGCAGGACCACATTTAATGAAAACAGGAAAAGTTAAAGCTATTAAAATATTATCTTCTTCAGGAGCATATTGGAGAGGTGATGAAAAAAATAAAATGCTACAAAGAATTTATGCAATTTCATTCCCTAAAGCAAGTCAAGTAGAAGAATATTTAGTAGAATTAGAAGAAATAAGACAACGTGACCATAGAAAACTTGGAAAAGACTTAGAATTATTTATGACACACAAATTAGTAGGTTCAGGACTTCCAATGTATTTACCAAATGGAGCAACAGTAAGAAGACTATTAGAAAGATATATTCA
>CAKPGS010000022.1 GCA_934155165.1 uncultured Clostridia bacterium
GGAAAATATTAAGAAAAATGTATTTAGAATGCTTGGTGCAGTACCAGCTTTACCTATAATAAATGGACTCTCAAAAGAAATGAGCTATAAAGAATATGGAGGAGCATTATTTCTAGGAGTAAAAAAACCAGTTGTAAAAGCACATGGAAGTAGTGATGAGAAATTATTTGAATTTACAATAAAGCAAGCTGAACAATTCGTTAAGAATAAAGCAGTTGAGAAATTAACAGAAGAATTTGAAAAATAAAAATAGAATAATCGGTCGAAATCTATTGACAATTATTACAACTTATAATATAAATTTGCTATAATAAAAAATAAAAATAAGTTTATAAATAAACTTGCAAAAGCTAAAGGGGGTGAACTTAAAGTAATGAGTTCAGAAGAAGTATTTGAAAAAGTAAAAGCTATAATAGTAGAACAACTAGGAGCTGCAGAAGCTTCAGTTACACTAGAAGCATCTTTTATAGATGATTTAGGTGCAGACTCTCTAGACATAGTAGAATTAATAATGGCATTAGAAGAAGAATTTGATATGGAAATACCAGATGCTGATGCAGAAAAAATAGTAACTGTAAATGATGTAGTTGAATACATAAAAGAAAATGCATAAGCAATAAAAATAGAAAACACGGTTTTATACCGTGTTTTTTTTATTTAATATAAAAATATTATAATTAATGTATAATGACACAAATTAATTATATTATTATAAATAAAAACAAATTTATATTTACTTCTTGCAAATTTTTTATTTTAGTATATAATGTAAACATAAAAAAGAGAGGTGATAATATGAAGATAGAAGAATTAGAGAAAAATATTGGTTATAAATTTACAAATATAAAACTTTTAGAACAAGCATTAACACATTCTTCTTATGCCTATGAACATGGAGTTGAGAGTTATGAAAAACTTGAATTTCTAGGAGATAGTATTTTAGAGTTTGTTTCTAGTGAATACTTATTCAAAAATTATCAAAATTTAAAAGAGGGAGAAATGACTAAAGTTAGAGCAAGTGTAGTATGTGAAGAAAGCTTATCTCAATTTGCAAAATTGCATAATTTTAGTGATTTCTTACTACTTGGAAAAAGTGAAATTCTAAATAATGGTGCTCAAAGAAAAGCTGTATTAGAAGATACCTTTGAAGCTGTAGTTGCAGCAATATATTTAGATGGTGGTCTTGAACCTGCTAAAAAGTTTATTATAAATAACCTAAAAGATAGTATTGAAATTTCTAGTAAAAGCGTTGGTAAAAAGGATTATAAAACAGTATTACAAGAGTTATTACAGGTAAATGGAAATGTAAATATTAAATATACAATAATAAAAGAAGAAGGACCTGACCATGATAAAAAATTTACAGCTAAAGTTGAATGCGAAGGAAAATATTTATCTGAGGGAGAAGGTAATTCAAAAAAACATGCTGAAATGGAAGCTGCTAAAAAAGCAATAGACATCTTAAAAAAGTGAGAGGAGGAATAATGTGGAAGGTTCATATATAATTCCAATATATTTAAAAGAAACTGAAGATAGAGAAAAGAATATTTTTTCAAATTTGACTGGACTAAAATTACAAGAAAAACAAATTACAGTTAAAGATGTAGTTGATACAATAGAAAAAAATTTACAAGAAATTAAAGAGAAAAAAAACAATATAGAAGTTTACTTTTTGGGTGAATATTTTACAAAGTTAAATTTAGAAAAACAAGAAGAATTACTATCAGGAGTATATACATATATAAAAGAAGGTAGAATATCTAGTATAATAATAAATACAATGCCACAATACATTTCAAAGGATATTCTAAAGGTATTAAAAAAATATAAAGTAAAAACAATTAATATGGAAATTGCATCATGCAATGATTATTTATTAAAAAGAGCTGGATATTCTTTTTCATATGAAGATATAAAGAAAACTTCTAAACTTATAAAAAGATATGGAATGAATTTAATATATAAAATTTTTGTGGGACTTCCTGATGCAACAAAACTTGATGAAATAAATACAGCAAAAACTATATGTAAATTAAAACCAAAGCAAGTTGAAATATATCCTATAAAAATTAATGAAAAAACAAAGATAGAAGAAGAAACAAAAAATGGAGAATATGAGCAATTAACAATAGTACAAAGCATTGAAAGAGCTAAGGAAATTACATATATTTTAACTAAAAAGAAAATAAAAGTAGAAATTATGGATGAAACAGATAATGAATTTAAAAGAAGAGTAGAATCAGGAATTTGGTTTGATACTATAGTTAATAAAATAAAAAAGTATAATGTTAAAGTTAAAGAGGTTGAAATAGAAGTTAATCCTCAGGATTTTGATAATGCTTTAGGATTTGAAAATGAAAATATAGAAAAATTAAAAGAATATTATAATGTTGATTCAAAAGTAATTACAAAAGAAGAAATAAAGCCAGGAAAAATAGAAATTATTATTAAAAAGAAATTTACTGATTTTTTAGAGGAATAAAATTATTTTAGATTGCATTAAATCACCTTATATTGCTAATAATAGCAATATAAGGTGGTTTTTTATGAATAAAGAGAAAATAAGAAAATGGTTAGTAGATACAATAGAAATAATAGTAGGTTCTATTATAATGGCCTTTGGAATATCAATGTTTTTATTACCATGTAAGCTTTCAACTGGTGGAATATCAGGTCTTGCTACTATATCATATTATTTATTTAAAATTCCAATGGGGATTACAAATATAGTTTTAAATATTCCATTATTTATATTTTCTGGATATAAAATTGGAAAATCATTTTTTGCAAAATCCATTGTAGGAACAATTAGTTTATCTATTTTTATGGATATATTTGATAAATTTAATACAATAACAACAGATAGTTTTTTAGCATGTATATATGGTGGAATAATAGTAGGAATTGGAACAGCAATTATATTAAGAGCAAATGGCTCTACGGGAGGAAGCGAACTGGCAAGCAATATAATAAAAGAATACAATTCAAATATTAGAATAAGTAATGTAATAGTTATAATAGATGTAGTAGTAGTTTTATTAAATATTATTTTCTTTAAAGAAATTGAAATTGGATTATATTCAGCTATTGCAATTTATATAATGGGTAAAATAATAGATATTTTATTTGAAGGAATTTATTTTACTAAATTAATTTTTATTGTTTCAGATAAAAACGAAGAAATCTCTAAAAAAATTGGGGAAGTAATAAAAAGAGGAACAACAGGCTTATATGGAAAAGGTATGTATACTCAAAGTGAAAAACTTATACTTATGTGTGTTGCAACAAGAGGAGACGTTATAAGAGTAAAAACAATAGCAAAGAAAATAGACCCTCAAGCATTTATTATAATTTCAAATGCTAGAGAAGTCTTTGGAATTGGCTTTAAAAGGTAATTATCTTTCAAAATCATCCTTATTAGATTTTATTTTTGAACTTTCGTTTATTAATGCATTAAATAAATTTTTCAAAAACTGTTGTTTAACAGTGATATCTGTAGAGGAATTAGGAATATTATCCAAAAAGTAAGTAATACAATCTTGAAATTCTGTAACAAAGGCATTTTGAATATCAATATAATCTATATTATTGTGCTTTAAAAGGTCTTTATTCATATTAGCTTGATGATGTAACTTATTTATATCAATATTAAGGCTTTCAGGTGTAGATTTATTTATGGAATCTAGAGTTGCATATGCAAATTTTAAATTAGATTCATCAGAATTATATTCATCTATAACTCGGTTTATTTCGTTATCTTGAAGTGAATTATCTTTTTCAATAAATGCAAGATAATTGCCACCACCAAAATCAGTAAGATAATTAGATTTTTCTGAAAAATCAAAAGGAATATTCTCAAAATTTCTTAGCTGGCTAAGCTTATTTATTAAGAAATTGCCGGCTTCTTTAAGTCTTAAATCTGTTGCATCATGTCCATAGGCAGTATTTGAGGTCTTTACGCCAGCATTACTAAAAAATAGAACTTGGTATTCAGAATCTGTACTTGAAATTTTAGGCAATAAATAAGTATTGAAATATTCTTTATTAAATAACTTAGATAAAGGATTTCTAATTAGTAAATCAGATAGTTCTGAACTTGAAGTAAGAAGTTCTTCTAATTTATTATCAGGTATATTTTTTAAAATATCTTTATCATTTGAAGTTACTAGATTATGTAATAAAGTAGCTTCTTCATGAGATATTTTACTTTTATAGTTATGATTTTTGTGCTTGCTTTTTGGAATTTCGCATTGAGCTTCGAGCATTTTTCCAACTTGTTCAATTATATAAAGGCTCTCTTTTTGAAAATCATCAGAAGTATATTCAAAAGAATCTGAAAATCTTAAATCAGCAATATGATTTTTTACGGCATTATAAATTTTTTGGTTTAAGGTTTTCCAAGTAGGGCTAGAGAAATCCTCTAAAGGTATATCCTTTTCATCATATAAAAAATCTATATGAGTCAAGTTATTTTTTCGGTTTTTTATAGTATTCATCTTTTTCTCAGTAATTTGTTCAAGTTTGCTTGCAGAAGATGTTTTAGTTGAATCTTCAGATGCAACAGTAATAGTTAAACCGCTTGTGTAAGCTCTATATGTGTCTAGATTACTTGCAATTTTTTTTGAATATTCTAGGCAGTCTTTTTTAGTTTTATCTGGAAATATAAAAGAAAATTCATCTCCCGCAACTCGTGAAATAAGTGTATTTTTAGGAAGTGAAAGTTTTATAATTTTTAAAGCTTGAAATAAAGAAATATCTCCAATTTTCATACCATGTAATTTATTAATCTGATTTAATTTATCAAAATCACCAAACATAAAGGAATATGTTGATGAATAATTATTAAACATACTTAAAATTATATTTTTGTAATATTGTCTTGAATATATGTCTAGTGGTTCAAATTTTTTTGAATACATAAATTCTTTTATTTTTTTTATATTAGATAATATTAAATTTTCAGTTAATTGCCTGTTCATAAAAATCTCCTTTGAAGTGTATTATAGCATAAATTTTTTTAAATATCAAAAAAGAACTGTATTGATATTATATGCTAGAAATGTTAAAATTATGATTAAAAGGGAGAGATTTTAATGAAAGAACAGACTTATATTTTAGAAAATATAGATTCCTTTAATTTGAAAGATATATTTGAATGCGGACAATGCTTTAGATGGAATAAAGAAAAAAATGATAGCTATACAGGGGTCTTTGAAAATAATATTTTAAATGTAAAAAAAGATGAAAATAAAGTTGTATTTGAGGGAATATGTAACGGAGGTATACAGGAAATAGTAACAGCATATTTTGATTTGAATAGAGACTATACTAAAATAAAAAATCAATTAGCAAAAACAGATAAGTATATGTTAAAAAGTATTGAATATGGAAATGGAATTCGTATTTTAAATCAAAATTTATGGGAAACGATAATTTCTTTCATAATTTCAGCGAATAATAATATTCCTAGAATTAAGGGCATAATAGAAAGATTATCTGAAAATTATGGAAAAGAAATTGTATGGAAAGGAAAGAAATATTATACCTTTCCAACACCTGAAGAATTAAAAAATGTTAGTGTAGAAGAATATAGAAAATTAGGGTTAGGCTTTAGGGATATAAGAGTTTATGAAACAACACAAATGATATTGAATAAAGATGTAGATTTAGAAAATTTAGATAAAGAGAATACTGAAAAAGTAAGAGAAGAACTCTTAAAATTATCTGGAGTAGGACCTAAAGTAGCAGATTGTATATTACTATTTTCAACCCTTAAAAGATTTGAGGTTTTTCCAATAGATGTATGGGTTAGAAGAGTAATGAATGATTTATATATAAAAAATGAAGATGAAAATAAAGTTAGCAAAAAACAAATTTTAGAAATTGCAAATAAAAAATATGGTAATTTAGCAGGAATAGCACAACAATATTTATTTTATTGGAGAAGAAAAAATGAGGCATAAATTTTCTTATTAAAGCATATACTAATAATAGTAATTTTTAGTATAGGAGAAAATTTATGGAAGAAGATTTCGTAAAAGAATATAAAATAAAAAATTATACTGCCAAAGAGAAAGATGAGGATATTATAAGGAATGTTATAAAAGCAAAATCGGAATTGGAATGTTCAATAAATAATTTTGAATATGCTGAAAGAGATTTAATAGATTATTTTTCTTATCAAATTAAGGCAAACCAAGCAAAATTAGACTATTTATTAAAAAAAGCTAAAAAGAGAGGAATTTTGCTTAGCATGATAGAAGAAATAGAATTAAAATCTAAAAAGGCTATGTAAAACTTGAATATATTATAAATAAAAAACATATTAATTTATCAGGGGGAAAAAATGGACACAAATACAATTATTGCATATATTGCTTGCATATGTTTTTTATTTGTTTTTGGCAGAATATTTATATTACCAATAAAAACTATTTTGAAATTATTTTTTAATTCACTATTAGGAGCAGTTTTAATTTTTATAATAAATTTAGTAGGAAATATATTTAACTTTCATATTGGGCTTAATATTGTTACTGCAATAATAGTTGGGGTCTTAGGTATTCCAGGAGCTATACTAATAGCTATTGTTAATATTATTGTATGATATTTTTATGTTGATATTAATAAAAAAAATTTTATATATAAATTTCGTATAATAAAAAGAGCGGTCACTTATTAATGACCGCATTTTTTGGTTATTCAACTGTTACAGATTTTGCAAGATTTCTAGGTTTATCCACATCTAATCCTTTTTCTTTTGTAATGTAATATGCAAGTAACTGAAGTGGAATTATAGATAAGATAGGTGAGTATATAGAATTTACTTCTGGTATTGATACTACAAAATCAAAATTTGTTTTATCTAAAGGTTGGTTTGTTACAATAAAACTTTTTGCTCCTCTTGTTATAACTTCTTGAATATTACTTACTGTTTTTTCTACTAAATTATTGTCTGTCAAAATGCTTACAACTGTAGTTCCATTTTCTATTAATGCAATAGGTCCATGTTTTAATTCACCTGCTGCAAAGCTTTCAGAATGAATGTATGAAATTTCTTTTAATTTTAAAGAAGCTTCCATAGCAACAGGATAATCTATTCCTCTACCGATAAAAAATACATCTTTTTCTTTATATACTTCTTTTGCGAATTCTTGTAAATCTTTTGAGCTTTTCAAAACCATTTCAGCTTTTTCTGGCAAAGTTAATAAGTCTTTTTTTAATTCCTTTATTTTCTCTTTTGAAATACTATTTAATATTTCGGCAAAATATAATGCCATAATGTTTAATAAAACAACTTGAGATGTATATGCTTTGGTTGAAGCTACAGCGATTTCTGGACCTGCATGAGTATATACAAAATAATCAGATTCTCTTGTTATAGAGCTTTCAATTACGTTTGTTATTGCAATAGTTTTTGCATTTTTAGATTTAGCAAGTTTTAGTGCAGCAATAGTATCAGCCGTTTCTCCAGATTGACTTATATAGATACAAAGAGTTTTTTCATTAATTAAAGGATCTCTATATCTAAATTCTGAAGCAACATCCACACAAACTGGTATATTTAAAAAGTGCTCAAAGTTTGCTTTAACAGCAAGACCTGCATGCATTGCAGTTCCACAAGCTACAATATAAATTTGGTTTATATTGTTTAAATATTCTTTATCTAAATTCAAGCCATCAAAGGTAATAGAATCGTTATTTAAAGATGTTCCAATAGTTTCTCTGATAGCTTTTGGTTGTTCGAAAATTTCTTTTAACATATAATCTTCAAATTTGCCTTTGTCAGCGCTATCTGCAGAAAGCTCTACACTTTCAGATTTTTTTGTTAATTTATTCAAATCAAAATCATAAAATTCTATATTTCCTTTTGTAATAACTGCATATTCTTTATCATTTAAAAAATAAAAATTATTTGTAAAAGATATTAATGCAGGAATATCAGATGAGATAAAAGTTTCATCTTTTTTTGTACCTATTACTAAAGGGCTATCTTTTCTTGTAACTATTAATGTATCTGGTTCGTTTTTATTTATAATTTCTAAAGCATAGCTTCCTTTTAAATCTTTACAAGCTAAATTAACAGCTTTTAGAAAATTATTTTCTTTTTTATAATAATAGTGAATTAAATTTGGAATAATTTCTGTATCAGTATCAGAGTAAAAAGTATAATTTTTTCCCTCCAAAAATTCTTTTAATTCCTTGTAATTTTCAATAATTCCGTTATGAACAACAGAAAAAGTTTTGCTGTTATCCATATGAGGATGAGCATTTTCCTTAGAAGGTTTACCATGAGTTGCCCATCTTGTATGAGCAATTCCAAGAGTTCCATCTAAAGCTTCAATTCCTTCTAAACTTTCAAGGTTTGCAACTCTACCTTTATCCTTTTTTACAATAATAGTGCTATTTTCCATAACAGAAATACCAGCAGAATCATAACCTCTGTATTCTAATTTTTTTAGTCCATTAATTAAAATAGGACAAGCCTTTTTGTTACCATTGTAACCAACAATACCGCACATAAGCGTACCTCCTTAAATTTTTATTAAAAAAGCACACAAATAAAAGCCAAATAGTATTAAATTTGTTTTAGTATTGCTACTAGTTTTTGTTAATACTTAATGATCTTAGCCAAACCATAGAACCATCCGCCGAAAAATTCGATAAGTTCTAACCTCGTCGACAATAAAAATTGCCCTGGCGCTTAATAAATTAAATAAAATAAACCTCCTTAAAAAATTTTTTATTTGTATAAATGCTTTTTACATTATTATATTACTGCAAGCAAAAAAAATAAGCAAGTCCTCAAAATAAATTTAAAATAAAAAAAATATAAAAGCTGATTGAACTAATTTAAGAAATTAGTTGAAATATGTTGTAATAAGTTGAGAAAAAGAAACTTTTGTGATATAAAATATATGTGAAATTTATATTAGGAGGTTTATGGTGAATAAACAACAATTAGCAAGTAAAATATGGGCAGGAGCAAATGCCTTAAGAGGAAAAGTTTCTGCAGATGCATATAAAGACTATATGTTAGGATTTGTATTCTATAAATATATATCATATCAAGAAGAAAAATATTTAAAAGAAAATTTGTATTTTTCAGAAGTAGAAGAAATTAGAAATCTAACAGAGAAAGATTTGGATATAGTTGAAGCATGTAAGGAAAATTTAGGTTATTTTATATCTGGAGATAAATTATTTTCTACATGGATTTCAAATAAAGGAAAATTTCAAATTAATGATGTAAGGGAAGCATTAACAGCTTTCGATAATAACATAGGACAAAATTATAAAAAAATATACTCTAACATTTTCGATACTTTGAGCAAAGGGTTAGATTCATTAGGAACTGGGGATCCAGAAAGAACTAAAGCAGCAAGAGAATTATTAGAATTAATAGTGGAAATTCCTACAGATGGAAGTCAAGATTATGATATTTTAGGTTTCATTTATGAGTTTTTATTAAAAAACTTTGCTGCTAATGCAGGTAAAGCAGGTGAATTTTATACACCACATGAAGCATCACTTATAATGTCTGAAATTGTTGCAGAACATTTAAAAAATAGAGAAGAAATAAGTATATATGACCCTACATCAGGTTCAGGTTCACTTTTAATAAATATAGGTCAAACAATAGCAAAACATATGAGTGAAAAAAATAAAATAAAATATTATGCTCAAGAGTTAATAGAAAACACTTTTAATTTAACAAGAATGAATTTACTTATGAGAAATATTTTACCTTCAAACATTGTGGTAAGAAATAATGACACCTTAAAAGATGATTGGCCAATTTCTATTTCTAATGACAAAGGTGAAGATTATGGACTTATAAGAGTTGATGCGGCAATTTCAAATCCGCCATATTCACAAGCTTGGGATATTACAGGAGCAGATACGGATCCTAGATTTTCAGAGTATGGAATAGCACCAAAAGCAAAAGCAGATTACGCATTTTTATTGCATAGTTTATATCATTTAAAACCAGATGGAATAATGACAATAGTTTTACCACATGGGGTTTTATTCAGAGGTGGAGATGAAAAAACTATAAGACAAAATTTAATAGAAAGAGATAATATCGAAACAGTAATTAGTCTACCAGCTAATATGTTTTTTGGAACAGGAATTCCAACAATAATAATGGTTTTAAAGAAAAAAAGAGAAAACAATGATATTTTAATTATAGATGCTTCAAAGGGATTTACAAAGGATGGTAATAAAAATAAATTAAGAGAGAAAGATATAAAGAAAATACTAGATACAGTATTTAACAGAGTAAGTATAGATAAATATTCTAAAGTAGTAAGTAAAGAAGAAGTAATTGCTAATGACTATAATTTGAATATTCAAAGATATGTAGATTCTGATGTATCAGAAGATTATGATGATATATATGGTAGCATGTTTGGAGGAATACCAAACGAAGAAATTGATTCTTTGAAAGAATATTGGGAAACATATCCAACCTTAAAAAAACAAATTTTTAAAGAGAACGATATTCCATATTCTGATGTGATAGAAGAAGATATAGAAAATACTATTTACAACAATAAAGATGTAAAAAAATATATTGTAGATTATAAAGAATTATTCAGTGATTTTAGAGAGTATTTAAGTCACGAATTAATAGATAATAATCAAACACTAAATATATACAAAGAAAAAGAAATTATTACTGAGAAGATTAGAAATAAATTTAATAATATAAAATTAGTTGATTTTTATGATGCATATCAAATATTTAATGATAATTGGGAGATTATTTTATTAGATTTAGAAATATTACAAAGAGAAGGCCTAAAAGCATTAAATATGGTTGATCCAAATATGAAATATAAAAAAAATAAGCAAAAAGAATTAGTAGAATATCAAGATGGTTGGATAGGAAAAATTTTACCTTTCGATTTGGTACAGGAAGAATATTTTAAATCAGATAAAGATTTACTTGAAACACTTGATAATAAATTATCTGATTTAAATGAACAAAAAAAGGAGCTTTTAGATTCAATAGATGTAAACGACAAAATAAATATCTTAAAAGAAGATTCTGATGATATTAATACCAAAAAATTGAATGCTATAATAAGCAAAATTAATAAAGAAGTAAAAAAAGGAGCTGTAGTTGAAGAAGGAACTTATGAAGAAATAATATTAAATATTTCTAAAGTAAATAGCGAAATGAGAAAATGCAGAAAAGAAATAAAAGAAATAAAAACAAAATTAGAAAAAGATACTAAACTAAAAATAGAAACTATTGAAACAGAAGAAGCTTTAAAACTATTAGAGAAGAAGTGGATTCTTCCATTATGTGATGGAATTGAAAAATTACCAAATTTAATGCTAAATGAATTTTTGAAATCTATCCAATATTTAGATAATAAATATAAAAATTCTTTTAATAATTTGCAATTAGAATTAAATAAAACTGAAAAAGAATTAGCTATAATGTTAGAGGATTTAGTCGGAAACAAATTTGACCTAAAAGGTATAGAAGAATTTAAATTTTTATTAGGGGGGGAGCAGTTTGAAAAATAAGGAACAACCCAAAATAAGATTTAAAGGCTTTAAAAATAATTGGAAAAAGTACAAAGTAAGTAAAATATTTAAAGTAACAAGAGGATATGTTCTTTCATCAGATATGACTAAAGAAAATATTGAAGGCAAATATATGTACCCAGTTTATTCATCTCAAACCCTAAATAATGGTTTGATGGGATATTATAATAAATTTTTGTATGAAAATGCAATAACATGGACAACTGATGGTGCTAAGGCGGGAACTGTTAGATACAGAGAAGGAAAATTTTATTGTACCAATGTTTGTGGTGTTTTACTTTCAGACAAAATGGAAGCAAACAAAATGATAGCTGAAGCACTTAATAATGTAGCTTATAAATATGTATCAAAAGTTGGAAATCCAAAATTAATGAATAACATTATGAGTGATATAGAAATAAAAATACCATTAGATTCTAATGAACAAAATAAAATTTCAGAACTATTAATAAAACTAGATAATCTTATCAATGTTCATCAGAGTAAGTACGATAAATTGGTTAGAATAAAAAAATCATTATTAGAAAAAATGTTTCCAAATAAAGAAGAAAAAGTACCTCAAATAAGATTTAAAGGTTTTAAAAATAAATGGGAACAACGCAAATTATCTGAATTAGTAAAATATAGAAGGGGTTCATTCCCACAACCATATGGTAATAAAGAATGGTATGGAGGAGAAAATGCAATGCCATTTGTTCAAGTTGCTGATGTAGGGGAAAATTTAAAATTAAATGAAAACACTAAACAAACAATAAGCAAAATTGCACAACCGATGAGCGTATTTGTTCCAAAAGATTCGGTTATTGTTACCTTGCAAGGAACAATAGGAAGAGTTGCAATTACTCAATATCCAGCATATTTAGATAGAACAGTGCTATATTTTGATACTTTTATTGAAAAAGATTTAGATAAATACTTTTGGGCTTTATCTGTAAAAAACAAATTTGAAGAAGAAAGGCGAAAAGCACCTGGAGCTGTTATTAAAACTATTACAAAAGAAGCCTTATCAGACTTTGATTTAGATATTACAAATAAGGAAGAACAAATTAAAATTGGAGAATTCTTTAGAAAATTAGATAACCTAATTAATCTTTATCAAATTGAATTAGATAAGATACAAAGAATAAAAAAATCGTTGTTATATAAAATGTTTATATAGGAAGGAGAGAAAAATGGCTTTTGATGATGAGCTAAAGTTTGAAGAAGCATTAGTTGAATTACTAATAAAACAATGCGGATGGGAAAAAGAAGTAATTAAATATCCTACAGAGAAAGAATTAATAAAGAATTGGGCAAATATATTATTTGAAAATAATAAAGAAAAATATGTACTAAATAATTGCCCATTAACTGAAAGCGAAATGTATCAAGTGCTTACGCAGGTAAACACCTTAAAAACTCCTATTGCTCTGAATGATTTTATAAACGGCAAAACTATTTCAATTATAAGAGATAATAAAGATGATGAAATAAATTTTGGTAAATCTGTAAGTTTAAAGATATATGATAGACTTAATGCAGGAGGAAAAAGCAGATACCAAATAGTAGAACAGCCTCAATTTACAACAAATAATGAGATATATCCTACTCGAAGAGGAGATGTAATGCTTTTAATTAATGGCATGCCTTTATACCATATAGAATTAAAAAAGAGTGGAGTGCCTATTTCGCAGGCAACTAATCAAATTGAAAAATACATGTATAACGGTGTATTTTCAGGAATATTTTCATTAGTGCAAATATTTGTTGCAATGAATCCTGAAGAAGCTGTATATTTTGCAAATCCAGGACCAAATGGAAAATTTAAGCCAGAATTTTTCTTTCACTGGGAAGATTTCAATAATGAAATAGTAAATGAATGGCAAAGGTTTACTACCAGCTTTTTAACAATTCTTAGAGCTCACGAAATGGTTGGTTTTTATACAATAGCAGATAATACTGATGGAATTTTGAAGGTTATGAGAAGTTATCAATTCGAAGCGGCATCTAGAATTGCAGATAAAGTTGCAACCTCAAATTGGACAAAACAAGAGCAAAATGGTGGGTATGTTTGGCATACTACAGGTTCAGGAAAAACCATGACATCTTTTAAAGCAGCTCAATTAATTGCAAACTCTGGAGATGCAGATAAAATTGTATTTTTGCTAGATAGAATAGAACTTGGAAATCAATCTTTAATAAACTATAGAAATTTTGCAGATACATCAATAGAAGTTAAAGAAACAGAAGATACAAAAGAATTAATAAATAAATTAAAAAGTTCATCTTTAGATGATACTTTAATTGTAACTTCAATTCAGAAAATGAGTAGAGTAAAAGAAAACGAAGAATTAAAAGAACGTGATTTAGAAATAATTAGATCAAAAAGAATTGTTTTTATTGTTGATGAATGTCATAGATCACAAATGGGAAAAATGCATCAAGATATAAAAGATTTACTTCCAAATGCTATGTATTTTGGCTTTACAGGAACTCCTGAAATAGAAAAAAATGGAGACATTGCAGAAGAAAATATTTATACATCAGATATCTTTGGTAACGAAATTCATAGATACACATTATATCATGGAATAAGAGATAAAAACGTATTAGGATTTGACCCATACATAGTAAATACTTTTGATGAAAAAGAGTTAAGAGAAACTATAGCTTTGGAAAAATGCCATGTATCAACTGTTGAAGAAGCTTTAAATAATGAAGAAACTAAAGAAATATTTCTTTACTATATGAATAAAGGCAAAGAGAAATGTCCAATGACCGAAATAGAAAAGGAAATACCGAAATCACAATATAAAACTAAAGAACATGAAAAAGCAGTCGTAAAAGACATTACAGATAATTGGTTAATAAGAAGTGTTAATTCAAAATTTCATGCAATTTTGGCAACAAATTCAATTAAAGAAGCAATAAATTATTATAAGATTTTTAAAGAATTTGATACTAATTTTAATGTAACAGCAATATTTGATCCAAGTGATAATAATTCTAATACAGCGATTGATAAAATAGATGGAGTTACTGAAATACTAACAGATTACAATAATAAATTTAGAAAAAAATATAATATAACACAATATGAAAGCTTTAAAAAAGATGTATGTTTAAGATTAGCACATAAAGCACCATATTTAACAATAGAAAGAAATCAAAATGAACAATTAAATTTAGTAATAGTTGTAGATCAGTTATTAACCGGGTTTGATTCAAAATGGATAAATACTTTATATATGGATAAAGAGCAAGAAAATAAAAACTTAATACAGTCAATTTCTAGAACAAACAGAATATTTGGACCGGACAAACCACATGGTACAATTATATTTTACAGAAAACCATATACCATGACAGAAAAGCTACATCATGCTGTTGAAGCATATGCAGGCGAAAGAGAATTTGGACTATATGTTAATAAACTAGACAAGAATTTAAAAAAGATGAATTTTATTTTTAATGAAATAAAAGAATTATTTGAAAATGCAGATATTTTTAATTTCGAAAAAAATTCAGATGATATAGAATGGAAAAAAATGTATTCAAAGAAATTTATAGAATTTAATAAATATTTAGATGCAGCAAAAATACAAGGTTTTAGATGGAAGGAATTAATCTATGAATTTGAAGATGAAACTTCAAATAAATATGAAGTTACTCTAGAACTTGATGAAACAACGTATCTTGTATTAGTTCAAAGATATAAAGAATTATTCACAAGAACAAGAGGTACAGGCTTTGATGACATACCATATGATATTGACACTCATATTATGGAAGTACAAACAGATGCTATTGATGATGACTACATGAATTCAAGATTTAAAATATATTTAAAAGCAATAAATAAAGGAGATTCAAAAACAAAAGAAAAAGCTTTCAAGGAATTATATAGAACCTTTGCAATATTAAGTTCTGTAGAACAAAAATATGCGAAAATTTTTTTACACCAAGTAGAATCAGGTGAGATTATAGTAGACAATGAAAAATCATTTCATGAATATATTACAGAATTACATGTGAAATTTAATAATGACTGTATTCATAAAATAGCTTCAGGATTTGGAATTGATGAGGAAAAATTTAAGAAATTAATCATATCAGGAGCAAATCATGAAAACATTAACGTATTTGGAAGATATGATGAATTAAAGAAAACCTTGGATATAAACAAAACACAGAAATATTTAGAGCAACGAGATAATAAAGAATACACATTAAGAGAGGCAAAAATACAGGCAGATAAAGAAATGAGAAAAATAATATTGAATGGCGGGGTAGATGATATATATGGATATAACGATTGATGTAGATGAATATCCATTAGTACCGGGATCTATAAAAGAAGTTTTAAAAGAAAATAAATTTCCAACACATAAAATAAATAATGATTTAAAATAGGACAGGAGAAAAATGAAAGTATTAACAATAAAACAACCTTGGGCATCATTAATAATGCAAGGTTATAAAAGATTTGAATTTAGAAGTTGGCAAACCAAATATAGAGGAGATTTATTAATACATGCTGGAAAAGGAATAGATAAAGAAGCAATGAAAAGGCTAGCTAAATATATTCCAAAAGATATGCTAAGTGGAAAAATATTAGGAAAAGTAACATTAGTAGATTGTGTGAAAATGTCATCAGAATTTAAAGAGAGATTATTAAAAGAGAATAAAGACATATATACAGATAGCTCTTTCAAAGAAAATTATGGTTGGCAACTCGAAAATATAGAAGTATTTGATAAGCCAATAGAAGCAAAAGGCAAGCTAAGTTTGTGGGAGTATGAAATATGAAAAGTATAGAAAAATATTATAAAAATACAGCAGATGCAAAGCCTAATTATACTGTTAAAAAATTCATAGAATTAAATGTAGAACCAGGCAATGCAATTGAACTTGGATGCGGAGCTGGAAGAAATACAGTATGTTTAATAAAAAATGGATGGAATATACTAGCAATAGATAGAGAAAATGTTGAATCAAGAATTGTGGCAAAATTATCTGAAGAAGAATTAAAACAGTTTAAATTTTCAAAGCAGAAATTTGAAGATATTGAATTAGAGAAGAATAATTTAGTAGTTGCTAATTTTAGTATTCCATTTTGCGACAAAAACAATTTTAAAGAATTATGGAATAAGATAGATGATAGCATTTTAAAAAATGGATATTTTGTTGGTAATTTTTTCGGAGAAATGGAAAAAAACAAAAAAAGAAATGACTTTTCTCTCAGAAAAGCAAGTAATAGAATTATTTAAAAATTTTGAAATAATAGAATTTAAGGAAATTGAAAAAGATGGGATTACAGGTTTAGGACAAATGAAACATTGGCATGTGTTTAATGTAATAGCAAAGAAGAAATGAAAAGTGGATTTTCTCATAACCCGAAGGTCCTAGGTTGGAGTCTATCTCAAAAACTAATTAAGTAGTTACAAAAACTGTAATGTCTTTAGTAATTTTTTACATGATAAAAATATTTTAAGGAACAATCTAGATACTTAATTTGGTACAATAAATTAATTTAAAAGTACATTTCATATACCAGCAAATACTGAAATTGGAAGAACGAAAATTCTGCTTGCTCCAAATTCTATTTAATGGTATAAAATCCAAATCTCTTTCATTATAAAAACAAATATAGCGAAATCATAATAAAATCAAGGATAACTTAACTTTTTTTCTTGATAAAAAAATTTTTTTATTATATAATAAAAAAATATAGAAAAGATTATAAGTATGATAGAAGAAATACTAAATTTCTAAGTAAATAAAAGTGAAAAAAAAGACAAAATAGAATTGATTTAAATTCAATAAATATATTTGATGAGAATGATTTATATTTGAAAGAGGAATATTTTTTATAAAAAATATATAGTTGATAAAATTATAAAAGAAAAAATTAACAAAGTGTATAATATAGAACATTCTATAATTGATATTGATTGTTAGTTGGGGTTTATCGTAAATTTTTGAGTTATATTAAATTAGAATTGTGAAAAAAGAATTATTAGTAAAAATACGCTTTGCACAAAGAAAAAAATAGATAAGACATATGGATGTAGATATTTAAATTATGATATTTTTATTAATTATTATTTGCAATTTTGTACGAAGGATATTATTTGTTATTGGACACCAAAAATTAGAAAAAATATATAGAATTAGGAGGTAAGTAATGGAAAGTGTAACAGGATTTCATTTACCACATAATGCAATTATACCAGAAGAAGTAGAATTTATAATTAGTTTAATAGATGTAAATGAAGATTATTATATTTATGATGATCTAAAAGCAATGATGTTTGAAGAAGAGATAAAAAGAAATGTATTTGAAAGATTTCACTCAGTTGTGTATAAAAAATTCATGAGTAATAAAATACTTTTATCTTATTACAATCATATAAAAGATGGAACAATGAAATATAACGATATTAAAAATATTAAATATACACAAAATAAGACTTTAAATGGATGTTGGAATGAATATGCAAGAGACTATTTTGAATTTTTGGCTTTTACAGGATTAATGCCTTCATATTATAAAGGGAAATCTATTGAAAGTGAAAAAAGACATTATGTTGGAAATACTTTAAAAAGATATAAAACAGGGAAAATAGCTTTTTCAGATATTCTATTTAATATGAAATTTAGAAATGCATCAAAAAATTCAAATAATATAGAACAATATGATGTAAGAAATAGACCGTTTGTAGTGGTATTAAAAATTATGGATATTCTTAAATCAAAAGGTTATGAAAAAGTTAATGCTGATACATTATCATATTTAACCAGAAATATAAGGAATGAAGATGATATAGATGTATCCTTAATAAATCCAATAACACGTTCAGACTTTTCAGAAATTGACTATAGAGAGATACAAAGAGGAACTTTATTTTTAAGAAGATATCTAATAAAAGTTTTGAAATTAAAAGTAGTGCATAATAGGCCATTAGAATTTGATTTAAAAGATTTTGATATAAGCAAATATAGTTTTAAAAATAATTCTATTTTTATTGGCGATATTTTTGATGATTTAGAAGTAACACCATTATTTCTAAAATGCTTGGCACATCCTGAACAAGTTGAAGATATTGGATTAAAGCAACATTTAGTTGACTTAGGATTAATTGATAGTGAAAATAATTCTTTATATGATTTTAATATTGATACAGATTTAGCTGATAGAAATTTAGTAAAACAATACTGTGATGCAATAAAATATATTGATGAATTACCAAGAAGCGAAAGAATAGAGACAACTAAAGAATTTAAAAAAGGTAAAGAAATATCTGAAAGTGGAAATGGTACAGCTTATGAAGTATTTTTATATGAATTATTAAAAAATAAATTTGGAGAAGATAATGTTACATATATGGGTGCCAACACTGTGGGGGAAAGAGTATCAGATATCGTTTGGGATATAGTTATAATAAATGATGATAATACTAAAATAAAATTACGAATTATTGTTGAAGCAAAATCAGGAAGTGCAATAACGCAATTTGATGAACGTAAAGAAATTGATGATATAATAAATACTCTAACTGATGATAGAATAAGGACTAAATATGATGGAACATGGTATATGGTTGTAGATAGCAATAAAATACCACAAAGCGATAATATCCATGGAGGTTATAGAGAAGGTGGAAATAAATTAAGCTTTAAGCAGAAATTATTGAAAATTCAAAGTACAATAATGCCAAGAACAACTAAATTAACAATGGTTACAGCATTTAGTTATGTAGAATTTATGAAATTTATTGATTCTATTGAGTATAATAAAGAAGTAAACTATATATCAAGAGTACAAGCATCAGATTTTTGGACTTGGTCAAATAAATTTATAGGTACATCATATGTAACAGTAAGAGCGTAAGAAAGGAAGAAAACGAATGAATAAACTAAATGATTTAAATGGTAAAGAATGGATAAAAGAAACAAAATCTTGGTATATTCTTAAAGGAAAAACTAGAAATAAAGAAGTTATTGAGCATCCAGCAAAATATCCAGAGGAATTAGCAAGTAAATATATAAAATTTTTTACAAAGAAACACGAAATAGTATTTGATCCTTTTATGGGAGTAGGATCTACAGGAGTTGCAGCAAAAAATGAAAAAAGGGGTTGCTACGGAATAGAAATAAATGATGAATTTTGTAAAGTTGCAAATGAAAGATATGGAGAAAATAACACAGAATTAGGAGATAGTAGAGAAAAAAGATTATATAACTTCCCCGATGGGGTGGATTTTATTATGACATCTCCTCCATATTGGGATATGTTAAAAAAGAAAAGAGGAAATTCAAATTCTCAACATACGCAAAGAAAAGAAAAAAATTTAAAATTATTTTATTCAGATAATCCTAATGATTTAGGAAATATTGATGATTATGAAACTTTTTTAAAGGAATTAGCAAAAGTATTCAAGAATTGTAGTAAAATACTAAAAGAAAAAAAATATATGGTTGTTGTTGTTCAAAATTTTAGAAATACTGATGGAAAATATATTACTTTTGCATGGGACTTGGTAAATAAAATTAAAAAATGTGGTTTTTCATTTGAAGGTGAGCAAATTTGGTGTCAGGATGATAAACAATTAGGAATTTGGGGATATCCTAGTAAATTTATTTCTAACATTCATCACCATTATTGCTTAGTATTTAGAAAAAATGCATAATATATATTCTTATCATGCAAAATTTAACCCTGAAATCCCCAGAAAATTTATTCAGGATTATTCAAAAGAAAACGATTTAGTGTTAGACCCTTTTTGTGGATGTGGGACTACTTTATTAGAAGGGTTAAAATTAAAAAGAAACGTTATTGGAGTAGATGTAAGCCCTATAGGAATTATATGTTCTAAAGTTAAAACTCAAGAATATAAAATGGAAACAATAAAAACATATGCCAAAGATATATTAAATGTTAATAAAAATAAAATTTTAATCCCTAAATTTCCTGATAGAGATATATGGTATAGTCAAGAAAATTTAAGAAAATTAGGTGAATTAAATTATAATATATCTAAAATTAAAGATAAAAAATATTATAGGTTATTTTATTTAATTCTTTTGTCATGTCTTAATAATTGTTCAAGAAAAAGGAAAACATGGAATTTAGGATATATTGCAGATAATGTTTTGCCTAATATGGATAGAGATGTTGATCCAATAAAAGTATATAAAAGAAAATTATCATTATTATATAAGAGAACAGATTGGTTAAATAATATATGTAATACGGCTGAATGCATTGAATCAGATATAATAGATGTGAATTTTGATGAAGTAGATTTAGTTGTAACTTCTCCACCATATCCTTTTGCAGTAGATTTTATAAAATATCATAGACTTACTTTATATTGGATGGAAAAAAAGGTTGATAACCTTAGTGATAAAGAAGTTGGAGCAAGAAATAAACGAAATAAAAAACAAGCAATTGATGACTTTTTTAAAGAAATGGAAAAAATTTATTTACATGTAATGAGTATGATTAAAAAAGATGGATACTGGTGTATGACAATAGGTGATACTACTAGGCAAAAAGAAAAAATAAACTTTGTAGATTGGACAATTGAATTATTTAAGAACAATGGATGGAAGATAGAAGAAAATTCTTTTAGAAATCTTAAAAATCAAACTATGGCTCAAAAAAGAATAAAGCAGGAAGCAGTTTTAGTATTTAAGAAAATGATATGATAACAGGAATTTTTAAGGAAGAAGCTAATGGAAGATTTATAGCCATTATTGAAGTAAATGGAAAGCTAGAGGAGTGTTATATGGCTTCTTCTTCAAAATTAAATAAATTATACAATTTAAAAGATAAAGAAGTTTTTTTAGAAAAAAATATAGGGAAAAATACTAGAACAAAATATGTAGTACAAGCATTAAAAGATAAGAATGATTACATATGGTTGAATTTAAAAGAATTAAATAATTTATACTATAGACAAATATTAGAAAAAAATATATCTATCATTTGTGAAAAGAAAATAAATAAAAATTTAAGAATTGATTTTTTTGATAAAGAACAAAAGGAATTAATAGAAGTAAAAGGAATACTATCACAAAATAGTAGTGCTATATTTCCATCATTAGAAACAGAGAGATTTTACAGACAATTAAAAGAAATATATAAATGGAAAAATAAGAAAAGATTGGTTATTATTCTTATGAATCCAAATATTAAAGAAATTAAACTAAACAAAGAATATATAGATATTTATGATCAACTCATTAAATGTATAAGAAATGATTTAAAAATAGAAATATATAAAATAATTTATTATAAAGACTTTAAACTAAAAAAAGTAGACTATAAATTAGATAATAATGTACTAAAACTAAAATAGGAGGTAATATAGCTTATTTTGAGGCTAATAATATTTCAGTAAGTACATTATTAGGTATTGTGAGTGATGAAACAATTACAATACCTGAAATACAAAGAACATTTGTGTGAAATTCTAAAAAAATGAGAAGTTTAATAGAGTTTTTATATAAAAGATGTCCAATAGGATATATAATTACATGTAACAACTCAGAAGTAAAACTAAAAAATGAAACATCTTCAGAAGGTAAATTAATATATAGACAACGAAGAATTACAGAACTAACAGCATAATTATTTGGACAAGAAATTTTTGATAGTAATTATAAAAAGAAAAGAATAAAAATTGCTCTAAACACAAAGGAAAAATAGTTTTAAACACTAAATTCTGCTATAGAAAAAATAGATTAGTGGAT
>CAKPGS010000023.1 GCA_934155165.1 uncultured Clostridia bacterium
TTAGGTAAAGTATTAGGACCAAAAGGATTAATGCCAAACCCTAAATCTGGAACAGTTACAATGGATGTAACAAAAGCTATAAATGAAATTAAATCTGGTAAAGTTGAATACAGATTAGATAAAACTAACATTATTCACTTAGGATTTGGAAAAGTTTCATTTGGAGCAGAAAAATTAGCAGAAAACTATAATTACATAATGGATGCTATTATAAAAGCAAAACCAGCAGCTGCAAAAGGACAATATATTAAAAGCGTTGCAGTTACAACAACAATGGGACCAAGCATTTTTATAAACCAAAAATAGAATTTTATAATGTAGTTTATCTACAATAAAATTAATAAATATAGCCAAAGACAGTAGGCATACATAAGTCCTACCTAGGTATATACAAGTATTAATCGGAAAGCGGTAAAAATACTCTTTATATGCCTATGGCTATAAAGAGTATTTTAGGTTTCAGGAGGTGAAATTAAAGTGGCAAATGAAAAAATAATAGATGCTAAAAAAGCAGAAGTAAAAGCTTTAGCAGAAAAAATGAAAGAAGCGAAACTTGTACTTTTCACAGATTATAGAGGAATAAATGTAACAGATGTTACAGACTTGAGAACAAAAGTAAGAAATGCAAATGGTGAATATAAAGTTATAAAAAATAATATCACTAGAAGAGCATTACAAGAATGTAAATTTGAAGGTTTAAATGATGCATTAGTTGGACCAACAGCAGTTATCATGACAAATGATGATTACTTAGAACCAACAAAAGCAATCTATGAATATTCAAAATCTAATGAAAACTACAAAATTAAAGGTGGAATAATAGAAGGTAAAGTTATGACAGCAGAAGAAATTATTACAATTGCAAAATTACCATCAAGAGAAACATTATTATCAATGCTTGCTGGTGCTTTACTTGGAAATATTTCAAAACTTGCAGTTGCATTAGGTGAAGTTCAAAAACAAAAAGAACAAGCCTAAAACAAATGAAAAGCGGCATCTTACGTTGTCAAACTACATAAAAATTTTATCGATGTACAAATGTACTATCTCAAAAATTTTTATTTGTTTTCCTAGTAATATACCACTTTTGCTTTGTTTTATAAAAATTGTTAAAAAAAATAGTGGTCGGCGTCCCCGACGACCCATTAGAGAAAGGGGAAAATATTAATTATAAAAAAATTAGGAGGATTATATAATGAGTAAAGAAGAAATGATTGAAGAAATCAAAAAAATGACAGTAGTAGAATTAGCTGACTTAGTAAAAGCTATAGAAGAAGAATTTGGAGTATCTGCAGTAGCAGCAGCTGCACCAGTAGCTGGAGGAGCAGCTGCAGGAGCTGCTGAAGAAAAATCATCTTTTGATGTTGTATTAAAAGATGCAGGAGATCAAAAAATAAAAGTAATCAAAGTAGTTAGAGATGCTACAGGATTAGGATTAAAAGAAGCTAAAGAATTAGTAGATGGAGCTCCAAAAACAGTTAAAGAAGGAGTTTCAAAAGATGAAGCTGAAGAATTAAAAGCAAAATTCTCAGAAGTTGGAGCTGTAATCGAATTAGCATAGTTTTACTAAAAAAGAATTTCAGAAATGAAATTCTTTTTTTATGTTAAATAATTGAAGAAAAATGAAAAATATGGTAAAATAGATATATATTATGTTAAGAAAGGGGCTATAGTGTAAAATGAAAAAAAAATTAATTTTTTCTATTATAACCTTTATGTTTTTTATATTAAATATATTGAACAATAAAGCTTTAGCTACTGAAAGTACAGATTATATTTATTTATCTGATATTCAATATGTGAAAGAGAAATCTCATGCTGCAGATAATCATTCAATACATTTAGATGAAAATGAAAACAATGAATCTATTAAATTAAAAGTAAATAAGGAAATAGATTCAAGAGAATCTAAATTATTCATTAAAGGAATATGTGCATGGGCAACTTCTGAAATTGTTTATGATTTAAGAGATTATCAGTATGACTTTTTTACATCGTATATTGGTGTGGATATTAGTGAACAAAGCAATTATTTTAATACTGGAGCTAAGTTTTATATATATACATCGGAAGATGGAGAAGAATGGAAAGAACAGTATAATTCTGATACTCTATATGGATGGAGCAATGCTGAATTTGTAAAAGTAAATATTAAAGGTGCAAATTATTTAAAATTGGTTGCAGATGATAATAGTGATAATTGGTGGGCTAATTGGTATGATGAAACCGTTTTTGCGGATGCAAAATTGATAACAGAAAATTACCAAGAGGATACATCTAATATTGATTTTATAAAAACAGTTGATGAATATGATGAAATTATAAAAGAACATTATAATGATGAAATAACTGGAGATTATGAATTAACCTTATTGCAAAGAGAATTGGTAAATAAGGTTGGATATGATATGTTACAAGCACTTGCAAAGTATAAAGATGAATACAAAGAAACCATTAATTGGTTAATGAATGATAAAGAGACATTAAAGTTATACTTAGTTGCAGGTAAACCTGAAGGGAGTTATACTAATTCAATAAAGGTCTTAAGTGATTTATATACTACTTATAAAGATGATTTATTAAACTATGAAAAGACAAAATATGGTACAACTTTTAGCGATTTATATCGCAAGATGATGCTTTCATTATCACTAACTGAATCAGGTAAAGTATATTTATGGATAGATGGCACATCACATTCAGATGCAGTTACTAGATATCAAATATACAAAGATTTGTATTTACATGAAGGACAAGAAGAATTAATTGAAAACGAAACATTTGAGAATCTTACTGTTGAAGAAATGCGTTGGGTAATGAATACCGTTATAGATGATGAAGAAATAGTATGGCTAAACAATTATGTTAGAAATGATGGGAAAGGAGCTACAAGTCCATATAATTATATAAAATATACATTTGGATATGATTATAGTTTAGATAAATATTATAGTGATGAAAACTATAATAAATGGGATGAAAAATATCATTTATCAAAGTACAATATAACCTATAAAAAAGGAATGCCAAAATTATGGATAGTTTTTGAAGAAG
Organism: uncultured Clostridia bacterium; assembly: GCA_934155165.1. Taxonomy (GTDB): domain Bacteria; phylum Bacillota; class Clostridia; order TANB77; family CAG-508; genus Merdicola. Next base: position 3,055 of record CAKPGS010000023.1, read on the forward strand.
GATCAGTATGTGGTGGACTTTCAAAAACGGGTAGTTGTATATGGGGAGCATATAAAGGATTACCTAATACTTGTGTAAGTCAACCTGGACATTGTGCATATATTTATTATACAACAGACTCTAATGGAAATGGAATTTGGAATTTAGGAAATGATGTTTCTGGTTGGGGACAATCAGGAAGAACAGAGCACTTAAATGTAAGAACTATGAATGATTGGGGAAATGGCAGTTATACAAGTGGATGGAATGCAAACTATATCCTTTTAGCACAAGCAGCACAAAATGAATATGAAAAATATGAAAAAACTGAAGAAATTCTTATGCTTGAGGATGTTTATAAAAATGACAATAAAAAGTTAGAAGAAATATATAGAAAAGCTATAAAAAATGAAGATATTAATTTTGATGCATGGTTAGGATTGATAGATGTATATTCAAAGAATTCTACTAAAACAGAAGATGATTATTATAAATTAGCAGAAGAAATAGCAAAAACATATACATATTATCCATATCCAATGAACGATTTATTAAATTTAATAAAAACACATCTTACATCAACAGAATATAATACTATGTTTACTTTATTACAAACTAGAACCTTAACTACAGCTACACAAGCTACAGACAAAGAATCTATACAAGCAACAGCTGTTAAACAGGTGGCAAATTATCTACTTGGTAATTTAGATACATCAATAGCAAACTTTTCATTTGATGGAGAAAACGCAGGTAAAATAGTTCTTTCAAGTAGATATGATGATAACGATGTCGCATGGGAATACAGTTTAGATGGAGGTACAACATGGACATTAACTGAATCTCATCAAGCTGAATTAACAGAGCAAGAATTGGAAACTATTAATGCTAAAGATGATATAAAGATTCATATAATGGGAGTTGATTACTCAGAAGAAAATATCTTTATCATAGATATAAAAGAATCAGAAGGACTACCTACAACCTTATATGTAAATGATTTAGAAAATAAATTAATAGGTGCAACAAGCACAATGGAATGGAAATACAAAGATGATGATGAATGGACTTCATATAGTAAAGCAGAACCAGATTTAACAGGTAATAAAACAGTAATAGTTAGAGCTGGCAAAACAGGTATATATATGGAAGAAAAAACAAATACAACATATAATTTTACAGAAGAAAATCAAGCTAAAAATCAAAAATATATTCCTATTAAACATTTATCTATATATGATGTTTCATCAGAACAAACTGGAAATAATAATTATGCAAATAATGTAATTGATGGAAATATAAATACTATATGGCACACAGCATATAATGGCTCAGATACTGATAGAACAATAATTATAAAACTTGATAAAACTGTTGAATTGTCTGCAGTTCAATATGTGCCAAGACAAACAGGAACAAATGGTAGAGCAAAAGATGTAGTGTTATATGTAAGTATAGATGGAGAAAATTGGGAAGAAGCAGGAAAAGCAAATGATTGGGAAAATAACGAAAAACCAAAAATGCTTGAACTTGAGAAATCAATAAAAACTCAATATGTTAAATTTGTTACAACAGAAAATTGGGGCGATGGAAGAAGTTTTGCATCTGCATCAATGATTAATTTATTTGAAAATACGGAAATTTCAGAAGAAGAAAAAATTTATGTAACAACTGATAAATATAAAATAGGGCAAGAAAATACAAATGAATATGTAGATGGAGATAAATATTTATATAGAATATCACCAAATACAACTATAACAGAATTTATGAATAACATATCAACAAATGCCAATATAAGTATTTATAATGAAAGTGGAGAAGAATTAACAAATTACGATGAATTAATAAAAACAGGAATGACATTAAAAATAAGCAAAGATGAAAAAAATATAGAACTTATAGTTAGTGTATTAGGAGATATAAATTCTGATGGATATGCAGATATATCAGACTTAGTAGCAATAAGAAAACATATACAAGAGATAGCTAAAATTAGTGAAGATGAAAAAAGTTTAGCAGCAGATATTAATGAAGATAATTCAATAGATATAAGCGATTTGGTAAAAGTAAGAAAACATATTCAGGAAGTTGAAACTTTATAATGTTTTTGGTGATTTCTTTGAAGATTTACATTTATTTCAAACCTCCAACATCTGTTTAATGCATTTTACTATGTAAATAAATTCATAAACAATTCTTAAAATTAATTTATAGAAATTACATAAAAAAACCGCAAAACCCTTGACAAATACACAAAAATAGTGTAAAGTAATATAGCATTACAAAAAAGGAAGTAGTAATTATGGAAAGAAATGTTGAGATTAGTATGTTATGCCAAATATATGGCAAACTTTTAACTGAAAAACAATATGAATTTATAAATGATTACTATAATAATGACTTGTCTTTATCTGAAATTGCGGAAAATGAAAACATAACAAGGCAAGCTGTTAGAGACATTATTAAAAAGGGGGAAAAGAAACTTTTCGAATATGAAAAGAAACTAGAATTTATGAAAAGGATGTCAAAGCAAGAAAACGTAATAGAAAATGTACTAAAAGAAATAGCAAAAATTGATTCAAAAGACACAGATAAACAAATTTCTAAAATTTTAGAACATGTAAGAAAAGAACTTAATTGTTTAGTATAAAAAAAGGAGGATATCTATATGGCATTTGAGGGATTATCTTCTAAACTTCAAGCAATTACAGATAAGTTTAAAGGAAAAGCAAGAGTAACAGAATCTGACTTAAAAGAAATGCTTAGAGAAGTTAAACTAGCACTTTTAGAAGCGGATGTTAACTATAAAATAGTAAAAGAATTTATAGCAACAATACAAGAAAAAGCACTTGGCGAAGAAGTATTAAAATCATTAACACCAGGACAACAAGTTGTAAAAATAGTTAAAGATGAACTTGTTGAATTATTAGGTGGAACAGATAGTAAAATAAACTTTTCACCAAATCCACCAACAGTAATAATGCTTGTTGGTTTACAAGGTTCAGGAAAAACAACAACAGCAGGAAAGCTTGCAAATTTAATACGTAAGCAAGGTAAAAAGCCATTACTAGTTGCATGTGATGTATATAGACCAGCAGCTATAAAACAATTACAAGTTATAGGAGCTCAGCTAAACATACCAGTATTTAGTAACGAACAATCAAAAGATGTAGTTCATATTGCCAAACAAGCAATGAATGAAGCTATTTCAAAATTAAATGATGTAATTATACTAGATACTGCAGGTAGACTTCATATAGATGAAGATCTTATGCAAGAGCTAAAAAACTTAAAAGCAAATGTTAAGCCACATGAAATACTTTTAGTAATAGATTCAATGACAGGTCAAGATGCTGTAAATGTTGCTCAAACTTTTGATAATGAACTTGGGTGTGATGGAGTTATACTAACAAAACTTGATGGAGATACCAGAGGTGGTGCTGCACTTTCAGTAAAAAAAGTTACAGGAAAACCTATAAAATTTGCAGCAACAGGAGAAAAACTAAATGATATAGAAGTATTTAGACCAGAAGGCATGGCATCAAGAATATTAGGAATGGGCGATATGCTTTCTATAATTGAAAAAGCAGAAGATGCATTTGATGAAGCAGAAGCTCTTAAATTAGAAGAAAAATTAAAAAAACAAAAAGGATTTGACTTAGATGATTATTTAACACAACTAAGACAAATTAAAAAAATGGGTTCTTTCTCATCTATATTAAAAATGATACCAGGAATGAGCAAAATAAAAGACTTAAAAGTAGATGATAATGAATTCAGTAGAATAGAAGCAATAATATGTTCAATGACTTTAAAAGAAAGACGTAATCCGAAGATATTAAATGCAAGTAGACGTAAAAGAATAGCAGCAGGAAGTGGAACTAAAGTACAAGATATAAATAAATTTATGGAATCATTTGAATTAACACAAAAAATGATGAAAAAAATAGGTACAAAAAAAGGCATGAAATCTATGATGAAAAATCTAAATATGGACAATATCGATTTAGATGGAATGATGTAGTTCCAAGATTTAAATAATTTTGTTATTAAATTTTAAATATAAATTAATTTAATTATAGGGAGGTGAAATAAATGGTAAAAATCAGATTACAAAGAGAAGGAAAGAAAAAAGCTCCTTTCTATCATATAGTAGTTGCAGATTCTAAATCTCCTAGAGATGGTAAAATAATTGAAAAAATAGGTTCATATGATCCTATGACAGAGCCATCTACAATAGTTTTAGATAGCGAAAAAGTTGAACAATGGATAAAAAATGGTGCTAAACCAACAGATACAGTTAAAAAATTAATCGAAAATGCAAACAAATAATTTCGAAATAAAAGGTAGGCGAAAAGCTAAATGAAAGAAATTTTAGAAACAGTTATAAAAGCATTAGTAGACAACCAAGAAGCTGTAAAAATAAATGCAGTTGAAGGTGAAAAATCAATTGTATACGAAGTTAAAGTTGCCGATGAAGATATGGGAAAAGTTATTGGTAAAGATGGAAAAATAGCAAGAGCTATTAGAACTCTAATAAAAGCCCTAGCTGCAAAGGAACAAAAAAGAGTATCAATTGAGTTTATAGGATAATTCTAATAGGAGAATAATATGCAAGAATATTTGGAAGTTGGACAAATAGTTAATACAAATGGTTTAAAGGGCTTATTAAAAATAAATCCTTTTACAGATGATATTACAAGATTTGAAAGACTAAAAACTATTTTAGTAGAGCATAAGAAAGAACTTCTTGAATTTGAAATTGAAAGTGTAAGATACCAAAAAAAGCAAGTTTTGCTAAAACTTAAAGGAATAGATACAATTGAAGAAGCAGAAAAATATAGAGAAGACTATTTAAAAATAAAAAGGAATAAGGAAGAAAAGCTTCCAGAAGATACTTACTATATTGTAGATTTAATTGGATTAGATATATACACAGAAGGTGGAGAATTACTTGGAAAATTAGATGACATTTTTTCTACAGGAAGTAATGACGTATATGTTGTAAAAAATAGTGAAGGAAAACAAATTTTACTACCAGCTATAAGCGATGTAATAAAAAATATAGATTTAGAACAAAAAAAGATTGTAGTAAATTTAATAGAAGGTTTACTATAGGAGGAAAAATGAAATTTGATGTGCTAACACTTTTTCCAGAAATGTTTGAGAGTTTAAATCAAAGTATTATAGGAAAAGGAAAAGAAAAAGGACTAATAGATATTAATTTAGTAAATATTAGAGACTTTTCAAAAAATAAACACAAACAAGTTGACGATACTCCATATGGTGGTGGAGCAGGAATGGTTATGAAAGCAGATGTTGTATATGATGCATATAAATCATTAAATGTAACAAAAGCAAAAGTAATTTATATGTCTCCACAAGGGAAAGTTTTAAATCAAAATAAAGTACAATCTTTAGCCAAAGAAGAACATATTATACTATTATGTGGTCATTATGAAGGTATAGATCAAAGAGTTTTAGATGAAATTGTAGATGAAGAAATATCTATAGGAGATTATGTATTAACAGGAGGAGAAATTCCTGCGATGGTGTTAATAGATAGTGTGAGTAGATATGTAGAAGGAGTAATAAAAAAAGAATCTACTGAAGAAGAATCTTTTTCAAATGGACTCCTAGAATATCCACAATATACAAGACCAGAAACATTTTTAAATAGTAAAGTTCCAGAAGTTTTACTATCAGGAAATCATCAAAATATTGAAAAATGGAGAAGGCAAAAATCTTTAGAAAATACATATAAAAAAAGACCAGAATTATTAAAAAATAAGAAATTGTCTATAGAAGACAAAGAATTTTTATGCAAGTTCAAATAAATGAACCGATACATTAATTTAAGGAGGATATTAAAATGGATATAATAAAATCAATTGAACACGAACAATTAAAAAATAAAATTCCAGATTTAAAAGTTGGTAATACTGTAAGAGTACACCAAAGAATTAAAGAAGGAAATAGAGAAAGAATTCAAGTATTTGAAGGAATAATAATCAAAAAACAAGGTGGAGGATTAAATGCTACATTCACAGTAAGAAAAATAGCTTACGGTGTAGGTGTAGAAAAAACATTCTTAATTCACTCACCATTAGTTGAAAAAGTAGAAGTTGTAAGAGTAGGTAAAGCAAGAAGAGCTAAATTATACTACTTAAGAGACAGAGTTGGAAAAGCTGCTAAAACTAAAGAATTAGTTGGAGCAAGAATTGAAGACAAAGAAATAGTAGTAAAAGAAGATTTAGTAGAAGAAGCACCAACAGCAGAAGAAGTAAAAGCAGAAGTTGTTGAAACACCAGCAGAAGCTACAGAAACAGCTGAAGCACCAGTTGAAGAAGCAAAAAAAGAAGATAAAGAATAAAAATAAAAAAGAGTTTTTGTAAAAAATATACAAAAACTCTTTTATTTTTTGAAATTTAATATATAATATAGTAGAAATTTTGAATACACATAGGAAAAATTGTAAAAAATACATAAGAAAAAGGAGGAATAAAATTGAACGGAAAATATGTGTACCTTTTTAAAGAAGGAAATGCTGAAATGAGAGAAATTTTAGGAGGAAAAGGTGCTAATTTGGCAGAGATGACAAATCTTGGACTTCCAATACCACAAGGATTTACAGTTTCAACAGAAGCTTGTAATAAATATTATGATGATGGAGAGCAAATAACAGAAGATGTACAAAATCAAATATTTGAGGCTCTTAGTAAATTAGAAGAAATAACAGGTAAAAAATTAGGAGATAAAGAAAATCCATTATTAGTATCAGTTCGTTCTGGTGCTAGAGCATCTATGCCTGGAATGATGGATACAATTTTAAATTTAGGAATAAATGATGAAGTTGTACAAACTATAGCACAAAAAAATAGAAGATTTGCTTATGATAGTTATAGAAGATTTATTCAAATGTATAGTGATGTTGTAAAGGAAATACCCAAATCTTTATTCGAACAAGCTATAGACTTAAAGAAAGAGCAAAGAGGTCTTAATTTAGATACAGATATGGATGCCAATGATTTAGAAGATTTGGTAAAAGTATTTAAAGGAATATATAAAGAAAAAATGGGAGAAGACTTTCCACAAGATTCTAGAGCACAATTATTAGATGCTGTAAAAGCAGTATTCAGATCTTGGAATAACCCTAGAGCTATAACTTATAGAAGATTGAACGATATACCAGGAGATTGGGGAACAGCTGTAAATGTTCAATCTATGGTATTTGGAAATATGGGAGAAGACTGTGGTACAGGTGTTGCATTTTCAAGAAATCCTGCTACAGGAGAAAATAAAATATATGGTGAATATTTAATGAATGCACAAGGGGAAGATGTTGTTGCAGGAATTAGAACACCGCAAGAAATAGAAACATTAAAAAGTGTTAACGAAAAAGCATATGAAGATTTTGTAATGTATGCAAAAAAACTAGAAAAACATTACAAAGATATGCAAGATATGGAATTTACAATAGAACATGGAAAATTATATTTCTTACAAACAAGAAATGGTAAAAGAACAGCAAATGCAGCATTGCAAATTGCAGTAGACCTTGTAAACGAAGGAATGATAGATGAAAAAGAAGCTGTAATGAGAGTTGAACCAAAGCAATTAGACCAACTTTTACATCCAAACTTTAATGCTCAAAAACTACAAGAAGCAAAAGTAGTTGCAAAAGGTTTAGCAGCATCACCAGGAGCTGCTACAGGAAAAGTTGTATTTACAGCAGAAAGAGCTGTTGAATTACACAAGCAAGGAGAAAAAGACCTTGTATTAGTACGTTTAGAAACATCACCTGAAGATATAGATGGAATGAATGTATGTAGAGGAGTTCTTACAGTTAGAGGTGGAATGACATCACATGCAGCAGTTGTTGCAAGAGGAATGGGAACTTGTTGTGTTTCAGGTTGTGGAGATATATTTGTAAACGAAGAAGAAAAATACTTTACCTTACAAGATGGAACAAAATTCACAGAAGGAGATTGGATTTCTTTAGATGGTTCTACTGGTAATGTATATGGAGAAAAAATTGAAACAGTAGATGCAACTGTTTCAGGCAATTTTGCAAAATTAATGAATTGGGCAGATTCATATAGAGTATTAAAAGTTAGAACAAATGCAGATACGCCAAGAGATGCAAAACAAGCATATGAATTTGGAGCAGAAGGAATAGGTTTATGTAGAACAGAGCATATGTTCTTTGCACCAGAAAGAATAGCAGCAATTAGAGAAATGATTGTTTCAAAAACAGTAGAACAAAGAGAAAATGCACTAGCAAAAATATTACCAATGCAAAGAGGAGATTTTGAACAGCTATTCAAATCAATGAAAGGTTACCCTGTAACAATAAGACTATTAGATCCACCACTACATGAATTTTTACCACACGATGATAGCGAAATAGATGCACTTGCCAAAGACATGGGAATGACTTTTGATGAACTAAAAGAAATAGTTGTAAACTTGCATGAATTTAACCCAATGATGGGACACCGTGGATGTAGATTAGATGTAACCTATCCAGAAATAGGTGTAATGCAAACAAAAGCAATAATAGAAGCTGCAATTAATGTAAATAATGAAGGAATGAATGTAATTCCAGAAATTATGATTCCATTAATTGGCGATATAAAAGAAATGAAATATGTAAAAGGAATAATTACAAAAACAGCAGATGAATTAATAAAAAATGCTGGGGTAGAATTAAAATATCATGTTGGAACTATGATAGAAATACCAAGAGCAGCACTAATAGCAGATGAAATAGCAAAAGAAGCGGAATTTTTCTCATTTGGAACAAACGACTTAACACAATTAACCTTTGGATTTAGCCGTGATGATGCAGGAAAATTCTTAGGAGATTACTACGATAAGAAAATATACGAATTTGACCCATTTGCAAAAATAGACCAAGATGGTGTTGGAAAACTAGTTGAAATGGCAACAGAATTAGGTAGAAAAACAAGACCAGATATAAAACTAGGAATATGTGGAGAACACGGAGGAGACCCATCATCTGTAGAATTCTGTCATAAAATAGGACTAACATATGTATCTTGTTCACCATTTAGAGTACCAATAGCAAGACTAGCAGCAGCACAAGCAGCGATAAAAGATTTGAAAAAATAGATAAAAAATAATGTCAATATTTCAAAAACATTTGTTTAGAAAATATTGACATTATTTTTTTATTACTATATAATTTTAAACAGAAAATAAGGAAAAGCAGAAAATGTGGTTACCATCTCAATTTACATATGAAAGCGAGGTGGTGTGAAATGCTAGAAGAAATATTATTTCAATTACTTGTTTTATCAGTTTTTGCAAATATTGTTTTTGCTATCATCTCTTTTACATTAATAATTATTGTAACAATAATTATTTGTAAAAAAAACCATATCTCTGCTGAACCATAGAGATATGATTTTAAAATTATAATACTCTTTGGTAACCACTTTTTTATGGCTCCTTATTTTCTACTATTATAATATAATATTTTTTTATTGTCAATAAAAGGAGAAATGTAACATGGCTAATTCTAAAATAGTAATAGTTGAAGGACCACAAGGTGTTGGTAAAACAACAATAACAGATTTTTTAAGACATTCTATGAAATATACAAATTTGTATAGACTTTCTGGAACAAGTGATAGTTCTAAAGAGGGATTAAAAAAATCTAAAGTAATGTATGAAAATTTATTAAATTACATGAAAACATTAGAGAACCTAAATATTAATTTATTGTTTGATAGAACATTTTTTACAGAAGAAAATTACTGTAGATTAGGTTTTAAAGACTATTCCTTTACAGAAGTATATAATGATCTAGTACAAAAATTAAGTGAATTAGATTTTGATATTTATTATATTACACTATATTTAGAAGATGAAAATCTATTTGAACAACGATTAAAAAGAGATGGCAAAGCAACAGTAAAATACGCTAAATTTGAAAAGGAAAGTAGTGTAAAACAACAAAATACATATTTAGAAATGGCAGATGAACTTGCAAAAAAATATCCCAAAATACATGTACATAAAATAGAAAACGGAAGAGACTTAGAAAAAACAAAGCAAGTGTTAAAGAAAATACTAGAATTTTAATGACAAAATTGACATAATATACAAAAAATGCTATTATAAAAGTATATTAAAACTTTTGAAGGAGGAATTACACAATGATTAAGGGCTACTTTTCAACCAATGAAGTTGAAACACTTTATCGGAAAGTAAAAAATTCAGAAAAAGGAATGACAGCATTTATAAAGGATGCAAAAAAGGTTGGAACTAAAATAGAAGATGGACCAGCTGCATACTATATTTATAAAGACGAAGATGCTCTGTTTAATGTTTTTAAGAAGTATCTTCCAGATGAGTTGAATTCCCTTGGCATCGACTGCTTCGGCAGGTTAATGCAGTATGTTTCGTAAAAACATATTCCGGTAAAAAACAAAAAAGCAGTAGGAAAATAATTTTTCCTACTGTTTTTCATTTTATTCCATTTCTTTACTTAATTTAGCATATTTCTTTAATTTTTCATAAGCTAAATAATTTATTGTACCTGCTGTAAATTTGCCGTTTTTATCTTTCTTACCTGCAGGAACACCTGTTAAAATTTCAATTCCTTCATCTATTGTAGAAATAGCATATATATGGAATTGTTTGTTTTTTACAGCTTCTACAACTTCTTTTGAAAGATGTAGATTTTTTACGTTTTGAATTGGTATCATTACACCATGAGAACCATTTAGTCCACGGAATTTACATATTTGGAAGAATCCTTCTATTTTTTCGTTAACTCCGCCTATAGGTTGTATTTCGCCTTTTTGATTTACAGAACCAGTAACTGCAATAGATTGATTTATAGGTATTTCAGATAGACTAGATAAAATAGCATATAGTTCTGTACTAGAAGCACTATCTCCATCTACTCCATTATATAATTGTTCGAAACATAAGCTTGCTGTAAGAGAAAGTGGAATATCTTGTGCAAATTTTTCTCCTAAATAACCTGTTAAAATCATAACACCCTTAGAGTGTGTAGAACCAGAAAGTTCAACTTCTCTTTCTACGTTTACAATTCCTGTTTTTCCAATATAAGTATTTGCTGTAATTTTAGCTGGTTTTCCAAAAGAATAATCTCCAATAGTCATTACAGTTAATCCGTTTATTTGGCCAACTTCACTGCCTTCTGTGTTTATTAAAAGTGTGTTATCTTCTATCATTTCTAAATATTTTGTATCATATTTTTTTACTCTTTCTATTCTTTCAAAAAGAGCTTTATCAATATATTTTTCAGTAATATACTTAGATTTATCAAGCTTTGCCCAAGTTGCAGCTTCACCAATTATTTGTGCTAAATCGTTAAACCTAGTTGAAAGTTTATCTTTATCGTTAGCAATTTGTGTTGCATAATCTATAAGTCCTGCCATACCAGATTTATCAAGAGGAAGTAAGTTTTCTTGCTCACAGAAACCAGAAGCAAATCTAGCAAGTTTATTCATGTTTTCAATAGTACGAGGTGCATCATCTTCAAATTCTACTTTTATTTTAAACAATTTTCTAAAGTCATGGTCTAAAGATAAAAGTGTATGATAAATATTTGTGCCACCAATTAATATAACTTTTACATCTAATGGAATAGGTTCAGGTTTTAAAGAAACCATTACCATAGAAGAACGTTGGTCAACAGTGTTTTCTATTGATAATTGTTTTACTTTTAACGCCTTTTTTAAAGCATCGTAACAAATTCCATTTGCAACTAAATCTTCAGCTTGGAAAAGTATATAACCTCCATTTGCCATATGCATTAATCCCGGTTTTAACATTGTAAAATCTGTTTTTAAAGAACCATAATAATTTTCGTATTCTAACATACCGAAAATATTGTGATAAGAATAATTAGAATCCATTATAACAGGAGCACCCTCTGTATTGCTGTTATCTATAAATAAATTAACTCTGTAATTTAACCATGGCTCTGGTGCTTGTGGGCGAGGCCCTTGCATTGGTTGATTTGAATTTTGTTTTGGTTCATTTATAAATAAGGCAATATTTTTTAATATGTCTTCTCTAATTCCATTAAAATAAGTTGTTAATTTTTTATTACGTTTAAATTTAGATTTTATATTATTAATTGGAATATTAATTGTAAGTAAAGCAATATTATTTTGCCATTCTTCAATTTTTTCATTTACTTGTCTTTCAATAGCTTTTATTTCGCTAATTACAGCCATTATTTTTTCTTGAACTATTGTAGATTTTTGTTCGAATTCTTTTTTTATTTCAGGATCTAATTTTTCAAATTCATCTTGCTCAACTGTTTTACCATCTATAACAGGCATCATATAAATTCCTGTTTGAGAGCTTTTTACAAAAAAACCAAATTTTATTGCTTCTTTATTTAAGTTTTCCATTAAAGCTGCTTTTTTATCTTCAAAATCTTGTTTTATTAAAGATTTTTCTTTTTCAAAATCTTCATTATTAAAAGTATTTTTTAAATCTTTTCTAATATCTTTTACAAAGTTTTCCATAGTTTTTTTGAATTCTTTTCCTTGACCAGCAGGGAAAGAAACACAAACAGGTTCGTTTGGTTTTTCAAAATTATAAATATAACACCAATCTAATGGAGCTTTTTTCTTTTTAGAAATTTTGTCTAAATAATTTTTTGTATATTTTGTTTTTCCAACACCGCTAGGACCTTCTAAGAATAAATTGTAACCTTTTACATTTACATTAAGACCAAATTCTAGAGCTTTTATACCTCTATCTTGACCAATACCAGTATTAATTGGCTCTAAATTTTCTGTAGATTCAAAAGTAAAAACTTCAGGATTACAAACAACACGTAAATCCTTATAATTTAATTCATTTTTTTTCATTGGTAAACCTTCTTTCATTTAAATATATAATGTCATAATAATGGCATTATCTGTATTTTTATAATATTTCTTTCGTATTCCTAATCTTGTAAAATTGAATTTTTCGTATAATTTAATTGCATTTGTATTATTTTCATTTACTTCTAAAGTGACGGAAGTATATTTTAAACTTTTGGCTATATTAATTAGTTCGGTTAAAATTTGAGTTGCAATGCCTAAGTTTCTCATATTTTTTTTAGTAACAATATTTGTTATATGAACATCATCAACAGATTTCCAAATTCCACCAAAACCAACTATTTCGTTGTTAATTTTAGCAACTATGTATATAGAGTTTTCATTTTCTAATTCTTGTTTAAAAACATTATAGTTCCAAAAATCATCAAATTCAGTTTCTAAAATATTTGAAATTGAGTCTAAATCAGAAACTTTCATATTATTTAATTCTAAATTCATTTCAATTTTCCTTCCTCTAATTGTCTTTCTGCTTGAGATTTTTTTAAGTACATAGGGGATAAAGAATTATCAAAATTCAAATTATTTTTGTAATGGTTAAAAGCTGCAATACCTATAGAAGCGGCATTACATTTGTTGGTATTATTTTGTGCAAAATTTGCATTTTTAAAGGTAGTTTTCAACAAGTTATTAAATTCAACACTACCATCACCTACAAAAGTTATTTCTTCATCAATAAATGGTTTTAGTGTATTAATTATAGAATTTATATCTGTAGATAAATAATCTAATTTTAGTTCATAAATACCATTTTTATTTTTATACAATGATGCATAAGCATTATTATTTTTTGCATTAATTATAGAACAAACATATTTTGAATTTTCAACATTATATGCTAAGCCTTCTAAAGAACTTATTCCAAAAGAAGGTTTATTATATACATCTACAAAAGCTTTTATTGTTGAAATTCCTATACGAATACCTGTAAAAGAACCAGGGCCTTTACTACAAGCAAATAAATCTATGTCTGCAAGCGTTAGATTTGTTTCATCAAAAGCTTTTTTTATCATAGGCATTAAATTTTCAGAATGTGAAAGTGCATTATCTATAGAATTTTTATATAAAACTGTATTATCTTCTAATATAGCAACACTACAAACAATACTTGATGTTTCAACACTTAAAATCTTCAAAATTTTCACCTCTTAATCTAAAATTGCCATGGAAATCTAATTCCAAGCATCTATCGTTTTCGTTTTCAAAGTTTCTTGTAAAGTTAATTTTCATATAGTTATTAGGAAGAACTTGCTCAATTAATTCGCCCCATTCAATAATACAAATACCTTTAGAAAAGTATTCATCACCACCAATTGCATAAAACTCGTCAACATCTTCTAATCTATAAACATCAAAATGATATAAATTAATATTTTCAGAATTGTATTCATTTACAATTGTAAATGTAGGGCTAGAAATTTCATTTTCTAAGCCGAAATAACTTAAAATACCTTGAGTAAGTTTAGTTTTACCAGAACCTAAATCACCTGTTAAAACAATAATATCGCCAATTTGTAATTTACTAGCTAAAAACTTACCAAAATTAATTGTATCATTTTCAGAATGAGTAAAAATCTTTTGCATAAAAACTCCTTAAAAACTAAATAAAATCTTAATGTATTGTATATTAAAATGTGAAATTTGTAAATGAATTTTAGAAATATTTATTATGATCTGAAAAATAGATTAAAACTTTTAAAATTATTACAAATTGAAATCAATGTCTTAATTTGTCGAATACATGCGAACGAAATATGATTTTTTTTATGTCATTTTATTGTAATTAAAAAATGCTAATAGTACAATATGCATTATTGAAATCTTAAAAGAAGAGGATGAGTTAAATGAGGGAGTTAGAAACCGAAAGGTTATTTTTAAGAAAATTTCATGAAGAAGATTTAGAAGATGCCTATAAGAATTGGGCAAGTAGTAAAAAAATTGCAGGATGCTTTGATTATAAAAAACACGAAAGTAAAGAAGAAAGTAAAGTTATGATAGCATCATTAAGAAATGAATTTGCAAATGGAGAGCCTGTATGGGTATTAGAATGTAAAAAAACAGGAAAAGCAATAGGCTATATAAGAATAGTATTAGAAAATGAAAGAAAATGTAATATGTCTGCATTTATAATAGGAGAAAAATATGAAAAAGAAGGTTATCTTGAAGAAGCTTTGGAAAGAGTTATAAAATTTTTAATAATAGAAAAAGGATATGATATTTTATCAACATATTTCTTTGATTATGATGAAGAGTTAACAAAATTCAATGAAAGTGTTTTAGAAAAAGTAAATATGCAAAAAGAAGCAGTTCTTAGAAATAGAAAAGTAAATAAAGAAAATGGAAAAATGATAAGTAAAATAATTTATTCTGTAATTAAAGAAGATTTAATGAAAAAAGCAGTATAAAATAATATAAATTCTTCCATAATTGTATAAATTTATTTAGATTAGTAAAAAATAGATTTATATAGTTAAGGAGGTTTTTTTTATGAAAGATTTTTTAGGAATAGCAAATGTAAAAGCAATTCAGGTTTTAGATTCAAGAGGAAATCCAACAGTTCAAGTAGAGGTTGTAACAGAGCATGGATTTTCTGGAATAGCTATTGTTCCTTCAGGTGCTTCTACAGGAAGTTTTGAAGCAGTAGAATTACGAGATGGCAATAAAGAAAAATATTTAGGTAAAAGTGTTGAAATTGCAGTTGAAAACGTAAATAAAAAAATAGCAAGTAAATTAATTGGTATGAATGTATATGAACAAAGAAAAATAGACGATTTTCTAATAGAATTAGATGGAACAAAAAATAAATCTAGATTAGGAGCAAATGCACTTTTAGGAGTTTCTCTAGCTGTTGCAAAAGCAGCTGCAAATTCACTTGGAATAGGATTATATCAATATATAGGAGGAATAAATGCAACAGAAATGCCAATTCCAATGATGAATATTTTAAATGGTGGAAAGCATTCAGATAACAATATAAGTATGCAGGAATTTATGATAATTCCTGTAGGAACAAAAAGTTTTGCTAAAAGATTGCAAATAGGAACAGAAGTATACCATAATTTAAAGAAAATTTTAAAAGAAAGTGGACATGTAATTTCAGTTGGAGATGAAGGTGGTTTTGCACCAAACTTGGAAAATGAAGAAGAAGCAATAGAAAGCATAATAAAAGCAATAGAAAAAGCAGGTTATAAACCAGGAGTAGATGTATGTTTAGCCTTAGATGTAGCAAGTACAGAAATGTATGATGAAGCAAAGAAAGAAGGAAAAGATGGCTATTTATTCTGGAAAACAGGAGAATATAAAACAAAAGAAGAAATGATAGATTATTTGTGTATGTTAGTAGAAAAATATCCTATAATTTCAATAGAAGATGGATTAGCAGAAGAAGATTGGGAAGCTTGGAAAATACTAACGGAAAAAATAGGAGATAAATGCCAGCTTGTAGGAGATGACTTATT
Organism: uncultured Clostridia bacterium; assembly: GCA_934155165.1. Classification (GTDB taxonomy): domain Bacteria; phylum Bacillota; class Clostridia; order TANB77; family CAG-508; genus Merdicola. Next base: position 19,397 of record CAKPGS010000023.1, read on the forward strand.
TGTAACAAATGTAGAAAGACTTGAAAAGGGTATAACAAATAAAATTGCAAATGCAATACTAATAAAATTTAATCAGATAGGAACATTAACAGAAACATTAGATGCAATAAAAATGGCTCAAAAATATGGTTATAAAACAATAATTTCACATCGCTCTGGAGAAACGGAAGATACTACTATAGCAGATTTAGCAGTAGCAGTAAATGCAGGGCAAATAAAAACAGGAGCACCTTGTAGAACAGATAGAGTAGCAAAATATAACAGACTTTTAAATATAGAAGATGAGATAAATTAATAATTAAGATGTAATTATATTTTTATGTAAAAATAAGTAGACATAATTTGCGAAAAGGCTTAAAATATGTTATACTATAAAAGTAACTGTAAATAAAATACAATTTAGCTAAAATTAGTTAAAAAGGAGGATTTTTATGGGACAAAAACAGTCAGCACGGGTAGGCGAAATGATGAAAAATTTTTTACGTTTGCATAATGAAGGAAAGGATATTTCAGAAATTGCAGAAATGTATCATCTTTCAGATCAAACTGTATATTTAAAATTGCAAGAAATAGCCAATAAGGAAGGAATTACAAGAGAAGAACTTTTAAGTAGACCACATAAGAAACATGTTGTAACAAAGCAGAGAAAAGTTGTGAAGACAATAGATTCTTTTGAGTTAAAAAAAGATTTTGAAGAATTGCAAAGGAATATTGATAAAATTCTGGTAAACATTGATGAAGCAGTAGCAGAATAAGGAGGACAATAATATGAAACCAGTAGGATTGACCAGTAAAATTATGGAAGAAAAATTAAAAATAGGATGGACAGAAGAAGATTTTGCAAATCACTTTCAAATTCCAATAGAAAGTTTTTCCGAATCAGTTAGAAAGACTTTTTCACAAAGAGCTTGTAAGGATTTCTTTAACCGGTTATATAAAAATCAGAAGGTAAAAGAAAAGCATATGAAAAATGCTAAAAAAAGAAAAAAGATTCCGGATACTCAAAATAAGGAAGAAAGTATAATATCACTTGAACTTCTAAAAAATGAAGAAGAAAAGCAAAAAGAATTGCTTTGCCAGCTAGAAGGTAAACATCAAGAACTTGTAAGTAGAAGAATGAATGCCATGTCAATATTAAAGAACAAAAAGGCTGACTTACTAGAACTTAAGAAGATTGTAGCGAAGCATCAAAGCGAAATCGAAAATGTAATTCAGGAAGTGAATGACATTTCAAAACAAATGAATAAAAAACTAGAAGAAATACATGCTTCTGAAGAAAATCTCGAAAATATTAAAAAAAGCATAAAAAAACAGCAGGTTATTGAAATATTTGCTTACGAGAACGGGAGCATTGAAGCAGAAGGAGTTGTTTTTGAAGTAAATTCAGAAAATTGGAAAGAAGCCTTTAATGATATGATTGCAGATGAAAAAATGGGAAATCTAACAATTAATCAAATAAAGCAGCTAGCAAAGTTAAGAGAATATACAAAATCTCTAGAAGCGGAAGAAATAAAATACAATATAACATTTGAATCCGAAGAATCTGAGAAAGTATTTCAGAAAATTGCTTAAAAAAAGTAAAAAATCTAAAAGTCTCAAAAAATCTAAAAAGTGTAGATTGAATTTCAATCTACACTTTTCTTTTTGGAAGCGGTTAAGCTATGCAGTTTACGAACTTTGGCATTCCTTTCCAAAAAACATTTTAGGGTTGTTACATCAAAGGTAGTAAATGATATGTTAAGCAAACATCATTACACGGTTACTTTGATGAAATAACGTTTTAAAGGTATGGATGTATTTGTTTCACAGCAGTAAATGCTACAAAGCCCCTTAGATTAATTAGGGGGCTTTGGTGTTTTATATTTTATATAGATAGTGTCATATTTGGAGCGGTTAAGCAACAGCTTACGAACTATAAC
>CAKPGS010000024.1 GCA_934155165.1 uncultured Clostridia bacterium
TTTTAGTAAAAGGTCCTAATGTAATGCTTGGTTACTATAATATGCCAGAAGAAACTGCAAAGGTTTTAAAAGATGGATGGTTCTATACAGGTGATTTAGGAAAAATAGATGAGCAAGGATGGCTTTATGTTACAGGAAGACAAAAAACAGTTATTGTAACTAAAAACGGTAAAAACATTTATCCAGAAGAAATTGAACAATTATTAAATGATACAGATTTTGTAAAGGAAAGTTTAGTAATTGGCATTCCAAAAGACAAAAAAGATGAAATGTATGTTCATGCACAAATACTACCTGATTTAGATGTAATTCAAGAAAAATTAGGTTTAACAAATCCTTCTAAAGATGAATTAGAAAAATTATTAAAAAATGCTGTTTCTGAAATAAATAGTCGAATTCCTAATTATAAACATATAAAAAGTTTTAGCATAAGGGAAAATGATTTTGAAAAAACTACTACTCAAAAAATAAAACGTTACGGAAAGAATTTAAAAATTAATGATTAAAATTTATTTGTATATTTGTCCTCTAGTATCTGCCTTAGTAATTAAAATAATAAGTTCATTTTGAAATATTTCATAAATTATTCTATAATTACCGAATTCTAAGCCTATATTCATTTTTACAGCCTGCCATTTTTTTTACATCTCCATTTGGCAGGCTGTAAATAGCCTTATAAATTCTTAATCTTTGAACTTTATCTTGTTTTTCTATGAATTTTAATGCTTTGGGTCTAATTTTTATTTTGTAAGTCATCAAAAGTCAACCCCTCTCTTTTTAATATTTCTTCAAAAGATACTGCTTCATTTAATTCTTTTTCTTTTGTATTTTTGCTTTCTGTTAAATAATCTAAATACATTACTTTTTCAGTAATATCCATATTTTCTATTAAAGCTGTTGGTTCAAGTTTTAAAATTTCTAAATCAAGTGCCTTTTCCATTAAAATTTTCACGGAATTTAAGCATTCCATATTAAGTTTTGGAGTCATTTTAATAACATCTTTAATAGCTTGAATTTGTGTTTCACTCATATTTTTTGCTCCTTTCTTTTTAATTTAATATATTCATTATAGCAAGATAAATATTAAAATACAATAAAAAATAAAAAAATAAGAACAATCATTTATTGTTCTTATAATATTCTTGCTATGTCATTATAAGTTACTATTAAGGATAGCGTTATTAAAAATGCAAATCCAAGCATTTGTATTTTTATTTCTAGTTCTTCTTTCATTGGCTTTCTTCGTATTGCTTCTATTATTAAAATTAATATTTTTCCTCCATCTAATGCTGGTATTGGTAATAAGTTTGTTACTCCTAATGATAATGAAATTACAGATAATATATATACAAAATCTGATATTCCTGTGGTTGAAGATACTACACTTCCTAACCCCACTGGTCCCATCATATCATTCATTCCTACGTTTCCTGTAAATAGCATTCTTACACTTTCAAATATGCTTGATATGAATTTTCCTGTACTTATAAAGCCATATTCAACATTTTTTTGTAAAATTGATGCTAGTATAAAAAATACGATTATAGCAAATATAATATTAACAGTTGCTCCTGCTGCAACAATTGCAATTCTTTTCCATACACTTGCCTTAGAAAAAGAACCTTCTTTATCTGAATATTCTTCTTCTCCTTCCATACTTACAAATCCACCAAGAGGTACTAATCTTAAAGCATATTTAGTTTCTTTTCCTTGTTTTTTCCATATTGTTGGTCCAAATCCTATTGCAAATTCATTTACTCTTACTTTACACAATTTTGCAACAAGAAAATGTCCTCCTTCATGTATAAATATAAGAAATCCTAATACAAATATTATTTTAATTGCTGAAATTATAAAATTTAACATAACTCTCCTTTTATATTTTAAGACGGAGAATTGCCTCCGCCTTAAATTAACATTAATAAAATATATGCAAATGGTGCAATAAAAATTACACTATCAAATCTATCTAGCATTCCTCCATGTCCTGGAAGTAAATTGCTGTAATCTTTTATTCCTGTATATCTCTTTATTGTTGATGCTGCAAAGTCTCCTATTTGCCCTAATATGCTCCATATAATTGCATATGAAGTCATTAATATATAATTTAAATTAGTATTAAATACTGTATTTAAAAATACTGTATATACAAGAACAAATAAAATTGCTCCTATTAGTCCACCGATACATCCTTCAATTGTTTTTTTAGGGCTTATTTCTGAAAATTTATGTTTTCCTAAATATTTTCCAACTAAATAAGCTAGTATATCTGTTCCCCATGCTGCCATAAATATATACCACACTAATAAATTTCCATTATTCAAACCTCTTATTAGTGCTATAAAACTAAAGAATACAAGTACATATGCCATACCAAATAATGTAACAGATATATCAATAACATTTGTCTTCATTTTACTGAAAATACTTTCGCAAAATAAAATCAAAACAACTGCTGGTATTAATAATGTTACAATTATTGATAAATATTCTTTTGGTATTATATGTATTAAAGCTATTCCTATACAAAAAATGTAACCAAGAAATGTTACAGGTTTTGCTTTTTTAGTTGTTATAAAACTGTTATAAAATTCATGTACTGCTATTAAGGCAATAATTGCAATAATCCCATCGAAAACATATGTATTACTTAAAATTAATATTGCTGCTATTATAGGAAAGCCTATCACTCCTGTTAAAACTCGTTTTATGTCCATTTATTTTCCCCCAAATTTTCTATTTCTCTTTTGAAAAACTTCTATCGCCATATCTATATCTTCTTCTGAAAAGTCTGGCCAATGTTTATCTACAAATAAAAATTCTGTGTATGCAAGTTGCCATAGTAAGAAGTTACTTAAACGTAATTCTCCACTTGTTCTTATAAGCATGTCTGGGTCTGGCTCTCCAGCAGTATATAAATTATTTGAAATTGTATCTTCTGTTATTTCTTCTACATCTATATTTCCATTTTTCACTTCATATGCAATATTCTTTACTGCAGATACTATTTCGTTTCTGCTTCCATAATTAAGTGCAATATTAAATACAACTCCTGTATTATTTTTTGTTCTTTCCATACATTTTTTTATAGATTTTTGCATTCCTTCTGAAAGCCTTGTTATATCTCCTAATACTTTTACCTTTATATTTTCTGTATCTGCTCTTTTTGAATAATCATCTAAATATTTTTGAAGAAGTATCATTAAAGCTCCTACTTCATCTTCTGAACGTTTCCAGTTTTCTGTAGAAAAAGCATATACTGTTATATATTCTAAACCTATTTTATTTACATAACGTACAATTTTTTCTAAAGTTTTTGCGCCTTCTCTATGTCCTTGCTTAGGATCTAATCCTTTTTCACGTGCCCACCTTCTGTTTCCATCCATTATTATTGCAATATGTTTAGGCATATTTTCTGTATTCATTGCTATTCTCCTTTATATTAAACAGACATAACTTCTTTTTCTTTTTTAGCCAAAATTGCATCTATATCTGCAATTTTTGTATCTGTTAATTTTTGTATATCTTCTTCTGCTGTTCTTAAATCATCTTCTGTTATTTCAGAATTTTTTTGTTTTGTTTTAAATTCATCTATTCCATCTCTTCTTACAGAACGAATTGCAACTTTTGCTTCTTCTGCCATTTTTTTAATATCTTTTACTAATTCTTTTCTTCTTTCTTCTGTTAATTCTGGAAAAGCTAAACGAATAACTTTACCATCATTATTTGGGTTTATACCTATATCTGATGCTAATATAGCTTTTTCTATATCTTTTAATACACTTGCATCCCATGGTTGAATAACTATTAGTCTTGCTTCTGGTACAGATACTCCTGCAACTTGACTAATTGGTGTTGGAACTCCATAATAATCTATTTTTACTTTATTTAATACGGCTGGATTTGCTCTACCAGCTCTAACTTCTGATAAATTTCTTTCAAAAGCTCCTACTGTTTTTTCCATTCTATCTTCAATACTTGAATAATCCATAATCTTTTTCTCCTTTTTTATTAATTTTAATTTTTAAGATACTATTGTACCTATTTTTTCGCCCTTTACGGCTCTTACTATGTTTTCTGGCTCTGATATTCCAAATACCAATAATGGTAAATTGTTATCTCTACACATTGCAGTCGCTGTTGAATCCATAACCTTTAAATCTTTCTCTAGCACATCCATATATTTAATTGCTTCATATTTTATTGCATTCGCATCTAATTTTGGATCTGCTGAATATACTGCATCTATAGCCTTACCTAAAAGAATTATATCTGCATTTATTTCTGTTGCTCTTAAAACTGCTGCTGTATCTGTTGTAAAGTATGGATGACCTGTACCACATGCAAATATTACAACTCTTCCTTTTTCTAAATGTTTTAAAGCTTTTCTTTGAATAAAAGGCTCTGCTATTTCTCTCATTTCTATTGCAGTTTGCACTCTTGAATTTATTCCTCTTGTTTCTAATGCATCTTGTAAAGCTAAACCATTCATTGCTGTTGCAAGCATTCCCATATAATCTGCTGTTGTTCTTTCCATTTGATGTCCTTGACGTCCACGCCAAAAGTTTCCGCCACCTACAACTATTGCAACTTGAACTCCCATATCTACAACTTTTTTTATTTCATCACATATCTTACCAACTGTTTCGACATCAACTCCTGTTTTCTTTTCTCCAGCTAATGCCTCTCCACTCAATTTAAGTAATACTCGTTTATACTTTGCTTCGCTCAAAATATACTCACTCCTATTCTTATTTTTCTTCCTGTATTCTATCATACTTTGTTTGATATTGTATAGATATTTTTAGAAAAATTTAAATTTTATTACAAAAAAGTGGCTTCGCCACTCGGGTCATCGGGGACGCTGACCCCTACATTCAAAATAGGAATTTTCTATAATATAAAAAAGACGACCTTGGGCCGCCTGTACATTAAGATTTTTATTATGAATAAAAATCTTCTATTTTATTGACTTATATCTAGTATATCTAATAAAGAATACTACTACAATTAGAGTAACTACTGCTAAAAATGCTATTATAGTTTTCATTCCCGCATTTGGAATTGATTTATTTGCAGTTGTAGTATCTTTTTTGTTGTTTCCTGTTGTTTTTGTTGTTTGTTCTGACTTTTTATTATTCTTTATTATTATTTTTGTTTCTGTATTTGTATTTGCATCTAATATTCTTCCATCACTTGAAATTATAAACGTGTATTCTTCATTGTTTATTTCATATCCATCTGGAGCTTGAGTTTGCTTTATTGTATATTTTCCAGGTGTTAATGATTCGTTTATTTCATATACTCCATTTGCATTTGTTTTTCCTTCTGTTATGGTATTTCCATCTTCATCTTTTACTATAAATTTTCCACCTGTTATTGGAGTATTATTCATGTCTGTATTTAGCACTTCGTAATTGTAATCATTTATTATCATATTAAACTGACTAAACTGAATTTTGGATAATTTATTACAGTTATGATTAACATATGAAGAAATTAATCCAAAACTGTTTCCTGTATGTTTAGAATATTCTAAATTTTGATTAATTACTTTTGTATTATTATCTTTAATATTTATGTTTGTAGGTGTAATTTCTACAACAAGATCATGAACTTTAGTATTTACTTTACTTTCTTTTTTTATAAGAGTTCCATAATCTTCAACTATTTTATTATCTGTTTCTTCAAAAGTCTTAACATCTACATTTTCAAGCCTATAAATTGCAATTTCAGTTTCTCTAAATAATACTATATATCCTGTTAATTTATTATTTTTAATACTAGAATTAAATATAATTCCTGCACCATCTAGAGTATGATAATTTGCTTCTGTTTCATCTATTCTAAAATAAAAAACTTTTCTACCATTATTTTTATATTTTCTATATAAAAAATCTTTATATGAAACCACTCCATATCCGTAAAAGTTTATTTTATCTCCTTCTATAGCAATATGTTCTCCATTATAAGCTTGATCATCAGTTGTTGTTCTTGTATGCCACTCCCAATAATCTCTTTTTTTCCAATCAGTCCAATTATTTGTTTCAGCATTAGCCTTTATCCCAACAAAGCTAAATGCAATAACCATTAATACACATATTTTTAAAACTAATTCAAAACTTTTTTTAATTTCTTTTCTTTTCATAACAATCTCCCTTTTATTATATTTACTTATTTAAAATTTTAGCTACTATAGCTTTTTTATCTATTTTAAAATATTTCATTAGTTCTTCTGCTTTTCCAGATTTTCCAAAGCAATCGTTTATTCCCATTCTTTCTAGCTTTATTGGATATTTTTCTGTTAATACTTCTGCTATTGCTGAACCTAAACCTCCAATTACATTGTGGTCTTCTATTGATATTAATCTTTTGGTTTCTTTAGCATTTTTTATTATTATTTCTTCATCTATTGGCTTTATTGTATGGAAATCCACAACTCTTATATTTATATTTTGTTTTTCTAGTTCTTCTTTTGCTTTTATTGCTTCGCTAACTGTTACGCCTGTTGCAAATATACATGCATCTGTACCTTCTCCTATTTGAATAGCCTTTCCAAATTCAAATTTTTGATTTTCATCATATATTATTGGAGTGTTTAATCTTGAAAGTCTTAAATATACCGGCCCTTTTATTTTTGCTATTTCTTTTACTGCCCATTTTGTTTGTGTATCATCTGATGTACTCATTACTTTCATGTTTGGCATTGTTCTCATTAAGGCTATGTCTTCCAACATTTGATGTGTTGCTCCATCTTCTCCAACTGTTATTCCACTGTGTGTTGCACATATTTTTACATTTAATTTTGGATAGGCTACACTGTTTCGTATTTGATCGTATGCTCTTCCTGCTGCAAATACTGCAAATGTGCTTGCATAAGGAATTTTTCCACAAGTTGAAAGTCCTGCTGCTGTTGATATCATGTCTTGCTCTGAAATTCCCATATCGAAAAATCTATTTGGAAATTCTTTTGCAAATATTCCTGTTTTTGTTGCTTCTGCTAAGTCTGCATCTAATACAACTACATTTTCGTTTTCTTTTCCTAATTCTAATAATGCTTCTCCATAGCTTTGTCTTGTAGCTTTTTTTTCATCTTTCATTGCTACTTCCTCCGTTTATAATTCAAAATTAATTCATTCCAATCAAAAGAAAATTATATCTACCAATTTTATAATAATTTGAAAGTTTCCATTTATTTTTTTACAAGTATTGTGGGGACCTTTTTAGAAACTGTTTGAACGTTAGTGATTTACAGTTTCTTAAATGGGGAGCGCAGTAAAAAAATAAATAAACTTGAAAATTATAATTTGAGTATCTATTTTAATTCTCTTAATGCAATTTCATATTGTTCTTCATTTGGAGCTTTTCCATGCCATCCAACTTGATTTTCCATAAAGGAAACTCCTTTTCCTTTTATAGTTTTTGCAATTATTACAGTTGGTTTTTCTTTTATATTTTTTGCTACTTCAAAAGCTTTTAGTATTTCATCTATATCGTTTCCATCTATATTTATTACTTGGAATCCAAAACTTTTGAATTTTTCATCTATTGGATATGAACTCATTACTTTATCTATTGGTCCATCTATTTGCAAATTGTTGTTATCTACTATTACACATAAATTGTCTAATTTATATTTATTAGCACTCATTGCTGCTTCCCAAACTTGACCTTCTTCTATTTCGCCATCTCCTAAAATGCAATATACTCTATAATTTTTATTATCAAGTTTTCCTGCTATTGCCATTCCATTTGCAGCAGATAATCCTTGTCCCAAAGAACCTGATGTCATATCTACACCTGATACTTTATTCATATCTGGATGACCTTGTAAATTACTGCTTATATTTCTAAATGTTTCTAATTCGTTTTTATCGAAAAAACCTTTTTCAGCTAAAACAGCATATAATGCAGGTGAGCAATGCCCTTTAGATAACACTAATCTATCTCTATTTTCCATCTTTGGATTTTTCTCATCTATATTCATTTCATTAAAATATAATACTGTTAGAATATCTGCTATAGATAGTGAGCCACCAGGATGTCCAGATTGGGCTTTGTATACCTGTGTTACAATGCTCTTTCTAACCTCTTTTGAGATTCTTTTTAATTCATTAATATCTGTTATTTTCATTTTTTCTCCTACATTATTTATTAATTATAAAAAAGTGGCTTCTCCACGCGGGTCGTCGAGGACGCCGACCCCTACATTGTCTGACAATATTTTTATATCAAGACAATAATTATGCAGATTTTCATTGCGGGTCGCCCTAAGGACGCCGACCCCTACAACGTTTGATTTTAATTCATTTGAATGTTCAAAATATATTATCGTTTTAAGAATGTTTTCCTTTTCCATGTTTGCGGCGTGTTCTTCCTTCTGAAAATTCTATTCTTGTATTTCTACTAAAGAATTCATCCATTTTTGTTTCTGCATTTTCTGTTTTTTCATTATTATTCACATTTTGTTCTATTTCATTTTGTTCTTCTTTTTCTGTATTGTTATTTAAATTATTTTCTGTGATATTTCTATTATCTTCTATTAATATTTCTTGTTCACCGTTTTTTATTTTATATAAATCTTCTAATATATTATTTTCTTCTTTTGGTTCTTCGTATTTAGAATTTATATATTCTTCATCATTATCTTCGTTATATCTATTTTTATTGTTCTTTTTTTCTTTTAAATTATTTGTACTTTCATAACATTCTTTGGCTATAAATATTATTCCTATAAATGTTATTAAACATACTAAAGAACTTATTATTATTCTTTTTTTCATTAATTCTTTTGAATTATCCAAAACATCATCTGTTTCTTCTAATACTGGTTTTGCTTCTGTTTCAACTATTTCCTGTTTTACAACTTTTATTGTATATGTTACTGTTTCATAACCTTCTGCTTCTACTTTTATTGTTACAATAGTTTCTCCGTCTGTTAATTCCTTGTTTCCTTCTATTGTAACTTTTGCTCCATCTATATTTGGAAGTGCATTAATATACAATTCTTTTAAATCTAAATAATCATTTCCAAGTATTACTGTATATTCAAAAACTTCTGAATCAAAATTTGGATCTAATTTTGCATTTAAGTTATCATCTAAAACTAAATTATCTAAACGTAATTTTTGTTTTTGTTCATCTTCTTTGTCTGTTGTTTTCTCATCATCTATTTCATTTGGTATTACTTCACTTTCTTCTGAATTTTTTGTTACAATAATTTTGTATCCATCAAAACTATAGCTTCTTTGACCGCTCTCTAAATTTTTAGTATATGTATTTGATGTTCCATCAGTATATTTTACTAAAACTTTTAATTGTTGAACATCTTTTCCAACAGTTACTCTATAAGGGCCCTTTTTTGAAGCTGTAAAGCCTGAAAAATTTACTGGACTTGTTGATATCATTTTTACAGTTTTACCAGAGTTGTTTGAACTACCATTATTTGAAGAATTTCCACTGTTGCCTGAATTGTTGTTATTGTTTCCACTATTACTTGGATTTGAAGCACTTTTCACATTTATAGACAAGCTTTTACTACCAGATATTGGATTCTCATCGCCATCTCCTAGTCCACTTCCACCAGGAGTAGCAGTTACATTAATTGTTCCAGCATTTTTTGCAACTAATGTAACTTGTTTCGTATCATTTTGTAAAAAAACACTACTGCTACTCAAACTTGAATTACTAGCAGTTATATTAACCTGTCCATATGCATTATTTCCCTTTATATATATTGTAACTGTATCTCCTACATTTACAGATTGAGATGATGCAGATATGCTAAAACTTCCTGCAGCATATACAACATCTTTCATATTTATAATTATAAGAAATAATATGAATATTAATAATGTTTTTAATATAATATTTTTTTTCATATTTCCTCCCTATTATAATTCAATTTTTTTACTTCCCATTATATAGTTCATTATTCTTATATAATCAAACGAATCAACCTTACCATCTCTATTAGCATCTGCTGCTATTTTTTCTTCTTCAGATAATTGTTTTTTACCCATTATATAATTCATTATTCTTATATAGTCAAATGAATCAACTGTTCCAGAACTGTTAGCATCTCCCAACTTAGCAACTGTAAATGTTCCTGCATTTGTAGTTATTACTGCTCCCGTTCCTAAATTATCTGTATCTCCTATATCTTTTCCATCTTTTTTAGCTGATGTTACTGTATATTTTGTTTTTATATTTTTAATTGTTGTTCCTGGTTCTGTTATTATTTTATTGCTTTCAACTTTAAAACCTGTTGTAGCTTCTGGTTGATTATTGTTATTATTTCCGTTATCAGTTGGTTGTGATGGTACAGAATATGTATCTGCTTTTGTATTTACTTGAGTCAAATATTCCCTTGCTACATAACCTACTTGACCAGATTCTGTTGATACTTTACTCCATGTGTATCCATTAGCAGCTCCAGCATTTTCCTCAATCATATTTACTACTATATCTTTATTTAGTCTTCCTAAACTTGTATATCCTGTTCCAGGTCCTGATCTAAATCCCACTGAATTATAGCTTGAACTAATGTAATATAAATTTCCACTTGTTAAGTTACTTGGTTTCTTTACTGCCGTTGGCATATTTTTATATACAGGAATTATAAATGTTAATTCTCCATCTAGCCATTCATTATTTGTGTATTTATCAAATAATATTTTTGCTTGGTTTGTTGGATCTTGTACGTTTGTCATATATTGATGTGTATATAATTGACTTTTTTCGCTACCTACAACATCAAATTTAAAAGTATATTTTGTATTTTGTCCTGCTTTTATATATGAGTTTGATATTAATTTTGCTCCTTCTACTATTGCTGTTCTTTCGCTATGCCATCCTGCATTGTTTGCATATGCTAAACCTCTTGTAACAGCGCCTGTTCCATCTGTTGCTCCATAATTATAAAAATTATATGTATGTGGATATGTACTATCTGTTCCGGATGCCATTTTAGGTGGATTTCCTGGAGAGTTTTTACCTATTTCTTGGAAAATTTTAGTTATTATACTTAATGCACTTTCTCCAGATGCTGCAGATGCATCATATATTATTTGTGCATAGCTTTCTCCTGTTGAACAATTTCCTTGCATGAAGCTTCCATTAAGTGCTTTTTGAATGTCTGCTACAGATAATGGTGAACTATTTGATAAATCTAAAAATTGGAATATTGTTGTTTCTGTTAATGAATTTCTTGGATCTAAATAGTATTTTACTATTTTACCAGAAGCACAATAATATCCATCTCCGCCATATTCTTTTTTGGTATGCTTTGCTGAACAATACCAACGAGAATCATTTCCCTTCAATATTGTGTTTCTATAACAAGCATTTTCGTTTGAGGTATTTACCATTTCATTCCAATCTATATCTGTGTAAAACGCCTTAAATTTCCAATTATTATGCCCAGTTTCATCTACCAACTTGTTTAATAAAACTTGGTAGCTTTCTGGAAAAGCACTTATACCATTGTTATTATTTTCGTTTGCATTTATTGTTATCTGGTTATAGCTTGCTGCATTAGATTTTGCTGGTATAAAGGCTATAACGTTTATTAATATTACAAGTATTAAAATTATGCAGTTTATTCTTTTTATTGTATTTTTAGAAAAAGATTTAATTTTCATTTTCAATCTCCTCCTTCTTTTGTATTTTGACATTTTCTTCATTAATAGTATATAATAACAGTATTTTTTAGTCAACGAATTTGGAAATTTGTAACATAAATGTAATATAAAAAGGCAACCTATAGGTTGCCAATATTCAAACTTTTATAATTTAATTGCCTTATCTAAGTAAGTCGAATATATGTATATTTTGTCTACTTTTCTGTTTAAAGCTTCTTCAAGTGCTTTTTTGTATAAGTCTAGCTGAACTTTATACTTTTCTTTTAAAATATTTTCATTATTATTTTCAACATAATCAGTTTTGTAATCTAATAGCACAAGTTCATTTTCTTTATTTATATAATATAAATCTATTATTCCTTGCACCAATACAGGTTTTCCTGTTTTTCCTCCATATATTTCTTTTGAAGGTACATTTATATAAAAAGGTTTCTCTTTTTCTACTAATTTAGCTGTTTTTAGTTCTTCATATATTTTGCTTTTAGTAAAATTTAGTACTTTATTTATATTTATGTTTTCTGCCTCTAAACTTGTTATTATTTTTTTTGCTTCTAATTCTTCCACCATTTCTTTTAAACTAGAATATGTATATTCTTTTCTATAATCTAACCATTGCATACATAAATGTATTAATGTTCCTTTTCTTGATGCTGAAACTTTTTCTTCTGCAATAAATTTAGGTGTTTGCATTATTATTTCTTGCTTATTTTCTGCATTACTTTTATTTTTCTTTATTTCGCTAACACTCATTTTGCTTGCCATTTTTGTTAATTCTTCATTTTTATATTTCCAACTTATTTTTTCTAATATTTTGCTATCTAATTTTTTAGATTTTTTTATCTTTTCATTAATAATATCAGATAAATTTATACTTTCTTCTTGTACATTTTCGTTTTCTAAAATTTCTTCCTTATCTATTATATTAAATTCAAAGTATTCCTTCATTTTTTCTTTATTTTTTGAATATACAAATTCTATCCAATGCATATAGCTTAGATATCTATGCATTGCTAATTTAGATATTTTTTTATTTTTAAATTTTGCTACAGTTTCTTCTTTTTCTTTTATTTCTTCTTCTGCATCTCTTGAAGTACCTGTTATATATAATTTTTCTTTTGCTCTTGTTAGTGCAACATACAAAACTCTCATTTCCTCTGAAATGTTTTCATTTTTTACTTTTAGTTTTATTGCTTCTTTTGCTAAAGTGTTATATTCTATTCTTTTTCTGTAATCAATATATTTCGGACCTATTCCTAAGTCTTGATCTAATAAAACACTGTTTTTTAAGTCATTCATATTAAATTGTTTTGAACTATTACATAGAAAAACAACAGGGAACTCGAGTCCTTTACTTTTATGTATACTCATAATTCTGACAACATCTTCATTTTCTCCTATTATTTTTGCTGCATCTAAATCTCCACTACTTGTTTTTACCTTTTCTATAAAATTTATAAAATTAAATAATCCTGAAAAACTTGCATTTTCATAATCTTTTGCTTTTTCAAATAACATTTTTAAGTTTGCTTGTCTTAAACTACCATTTTTCATCAATCCTACATATTCATAATATGAGGTTTCTTCATATATTTTCCAAATTAATTCATCTAAACTTAAGTATTCTTGTTCTTCTCTCCATGTTTCTATTTTATTTAAAAAATTTTCTATTTTTTCTCTTAGAGTCTTATCAACCTGTAATATTGCTTTTTGCATGCATTCATAGAAATTACAATTTCTATCTGTTAGTCTAATTTCAACTAATTCATTATCTGAAAAACCACCTATCATGCTTCTTAAAACTGTTACAAATGGTATGTCTTGCATTGGATTATTTATTATTTTAAGTGTTGCCATAATTGTTTGAATCTCTGTACTTTCTAAATATTCCGAAGTTGAATCGCTATACACTGGTATATTTGCTTCTGATAAAGTTTTTTCATATATAGGTGCAACATTTGATGTAGCTCTTAATAAAATTACAATATCTTTGTATTTTAAATTTCTATATTGTTTTTGTTTAATATCGTATACTTGAAATTGGTTATTTATAAGCTCTTGTATCTTATTTGCTACAAATTTAGATTCAATCATATTTTTTTCTATAGGCTCACTATTTTCCTCTGCTTCTTCATCTTCTAGCTTTTCTTCATACATATCCCATTCGTTTTTTTCTTTTTCTTTTAAATTTATTAAATAGCATTCTGCTTTCGTATCGTTTCTTTCTGGATAGCTTGCTCCTAAATTCAGATATTCATTCTCATTATATTCAATATTGCCAAGCTCTTTTGACATTATTTCTTCAAATATTATATTAGTTAAGTTTAATACTGAATCTCTACTTCTAAAGTTTTTAAATAATTGTATTTTTAAAGAATCTTCTTCCTTTTTATTTTCTTTTAGTTTGTAATTATTATATTTTTCTAAAAATAATTCTGGTCTTGCTTGCCTAAATTTATATATGCTTTGTTTAACATCCCCAACCATAAATACGTTTTTTCCAGTAGATATTTTACTTAAAATATATTCTTGAACTAAGTTACTATCTTGATATTCATCTATTGCAATTTCAGTAAACTTACTCATATAATTTTTTGCTACTTCTGTTGGAATATAATTGCCTTTTTCATCTTTTTTTACTAAAATTTTCAATGCAAAATGTTCAATATCGCTAAAATCTATTATGTTTTTTTCCTTTTTCTTTTGGCTAAATCTTTCTGCAAATTCTATAATTATATCTTTTAGACTTTTTAGATAATTATATGTAAATGCAATGTCTTCTATGGCTTCTTTTGAAGTATATTGTCCCATTTCTTTCTTTTTATCATTAAAAGATTTATTTATTTTTGTTCTTTTTTTATGTGCTAAATCTTTTATATTTGAAGTTATTTTTTTATCTGTTGGCCACGTTTTAAATTTAAAATCAACTAATTTAAAAACAAATTCATCCCAAGTATTTGTTTTTAAATTTTCCAGATTTTCTATATCTGTTTTTATTGCTTTTGAATATTTTTCTAATTCATAATTTGTTTCTAACAATTCTACTACATTTTGTAAATTAATTTCGGTTTCTTCAATAAATTCTAAATAACTTTTTAATAAAATTTCTCCCCATGCAGTATCTTCAAATTTTACATTTGTATCTATGTTGAATTTTTCTACCACTTGTTCAAGCCATTCCTTTGGAAACGGACTACTTTGTATAAATTTATATACATCTAAAACTAAATTTCTTAATTCATCATCGCCTCTATAACTTGAATATGTTTCAACTAACTCAAGAAAATCTTTGTCTCCTAAGTTGTATTTTTCTTCAAATAACTCATCTAATACATCCATTTTTAATAACTCAATTTCAGAGCTTTCACCTATTCTAAAATTCGGTGATATATCTATTTCGAAAAAGTTATTTTTTATAACTTCTAAACAAAAAGAGTGAATTGTACTTATATTTGCCTTATTTAATAAAGTTATTTGTCTCTGTAAGTGAACATCTTCAGGATTTTCTTCTATTTTTTTATATATAGCTTCTAAAATTCTCTCCTTCATTTCACTTGCAGCTGCATTTGTAAAAGTAACAATTAAAATACTATCTATATTAATTTTATCCTTTATTATTTTTTGAATCATTCTTTCAACTAAAACTGCGGTCTTACCACTACCGTGCAGCAGCAGCAACTAAAATGTTACTCCCATTTTCTTCAATAGCTAGTTTTTGTTCTTTAGTCCATTTAGTTTCACTCATTTTTTCCTCCAAAAAGCTTTTTTGTTATTAAGAATTATATCATTGTAAAATTAAAAAATCTACCAAAAAGGTAGATTTTTCTTTAATTAATTTATCAAATTTATTTCATAAGTATAACCACCGATATATTCGTAGAAAGGCTGTGTTCTCTAGTACAGTTATTGTGTCTGTATTTTTATCATCAAAACTTCCATGCTCAATATAATATAATGAATTTCCTTCTTCATCTAATAATTCTATTATTCTATACCCTTCTCCTAATATATTTAATTGTTTATTCCAAACTTCTGGTTTTACATTCATAAAACCATATCCACCTAATCTAGAGCTCGTGCTTTCATCGCCATCAAAAGCTTCTTTTCCTATTGAAACTGGTGCTGTATATGTTGATTCATATTCTTTGTTATTACTCTCTATTCCTTTTAGAGAGATAGTTTGTTTTGAGCCTACTTCTATTATTTGATCCTTAGTGTAGTCTGTCCAGTCCATATTGTTCATTTTATATTTTATTGCACTTGTATTAGTATTATATTTTAATTTTATTTTAATTCCTTCATCAACTATTCCTTTAGCTGTTAATGTTGGAAATTTAGTTACATATTCAACATTCGGTAAAACTTTGTTTATTTGCATTTCATAAATTTTATCATAAGCACTTCTAAAGCCTTTTTTATATTGTATTTTGGTTGTATTTTCAGGAATATAGACATAATCTTTATAAGTCCCCTGTTTTTCTAATGTATAAGTTTTTAAAATTGTATTTTTATACATAAATTTTATAGTAGCACACCCTATATCATCTCTTCCATATTGAGTATAATTTATATATATAACTTTATTCCATGCTGATTTATCGACATTAATATACTCTACTTGGTCTCCTTCTCCATGTTCTTCATATGTTTCCTCTAAACCGTCATATGCTTTTTCTCCAATTATATCTGATGCAATTTTATATGTTATATCTTTTGTTTCTATTTTTGTAATTTCATTTTCCTCATTTGAAATATATTTGGCATATACTTTACAATCTTTTGATATTTTTATTTCATCCTTATATTCTTGCCAATCTGTTGTATTATCTATACTATAATAAATTTTTCCTGAATTTTCACTAGAGATTTTTACTTTTTGAAACGGAGCTTCAACTCCATTTTCCGTTAATACTGGATACAAATCCTCACTTGAAGATTCTGTTACCTTTATTTTAGAATCTAAGGTCGCTTTTAAAACATATTCTTCATTTTCGCTTTCTCCACTTTTTTGTGCCTTAAAAGTATAATTAGTATTAGAAGTTACTGTATAATCTATAGCAATTTTATTCTTATTTATAGGTGTTATTTCTATTCCATCTGGTCTAGTTATTTTATCTATTCCTTTATCGCTAAAGAACATTACCAGTATTTCCATATTATTTCCATTAGTACTCTTTACAATATAACTTGCTTCTATTTTATTTGTAAGAGTTTTATTTTCTGATGTACTTGCCTTTCTAAATATTCCATCTTTACCAATTATCATGTTTAAAATTATACCTGTCAGAATTAATAGTACAATTATTGTTACTATTTTAAAAGTTTTATTCATCTTTTCCCTCTTTTTCTATTTTTACAGGTTACTGAATCTTTCACCTACAAACACATCGATCCATGCAACCTTTAAAATATATCTCTGTAAATTACAACATATATATAATGATTAAATTATACAATTTTATTTTACACTAAGTTTTTTTTATTGCAATAATTTTAAGTAAAATTACTTTTTATTTATATTTATTCCAATTATCCCCCCTAAGGCTCCTGCTATAATGCTTGTTGTTATCATTATTATCGAGTTAATACTTAATGTAAATTTCATGCTTACAATACTCGAAATTATGTATATTGTTGCTATGTATATAGCTCCTACTGCTGTTCCTTTTATCATTCCTTTGTTTTTTTCTTTTAAAGTACAAAATGAACTTCCTATTAGTATTGATATTATATTAATTATAATTATACTGCTTGTTTCTATGTTTTCTGAAATGCTAGAATAAGTTAGAATTGCTGATAATATAATTAAAGACACCATGGTAAATATTAAGGATATTATTATTCCTTTTCCTATATAATTTATATTTTTCTTTATATTTTCTTCCATAAAAAAACCTCCTTTTAATTAATATTCAAAAGAGGTTTTTTTATTACTATTCTTCTTCTACATCTTCAAATCCATCATCATTATTAGTGTCTTCATCATTATTGTCTGTTTCAGTGTTATTTGTTGTATTATTTCTATTACTTGTATTGCTTGTGTTTGTTGTATTAGTATTATCTGATGATATATCTTCTATATTATCAGAATTATCCTTGTTTGTGTTTCTCGTTACTTTTTTAATGTTTACTGCATCAAAATATTTTTCCAAATCATAACTATATGCTGCTCCATTTTGTACTCCTTCTATTTTATAAGTTGTTTTTCCTGAAGATGTAATTGAATATATTGTATCTAATGCACATGGTATTAATGTAGTTCCTGTTGAATTTATAATTCCATAATATTTATCTTTTCCTATAACAATTCCTTCATAATCATCTATTGTTACTACATTTCCTGCTGATTTTGTTGTGGCTGTTCCTACAACACATCCTATGCTATCATATTCTATTGGTAATATAAGTTTACCATTTTTATTATATATTCCCCATTTTTCGCCTTTTTTTACAGGTATGCAGTTTTCAAATAATAGGTATTTGTTTTTTATATTCGCATCTTTATATAAAGATGTATCTATGCCTATTTCATCGTTTTCTATATATACTACTATATTTCCATTTTGATTTAATACACCATATTTTTCATTTTGTTTAACAACATATAAGCCTAAGTCTTCATCAAGAATTTTTACTTCTTCATAATCTAAACTAATTTTAGATTTCCCCTGTCCATTTATTATTCCTACTTTATTGCCACTTTTAACCATATAGTCGCCTGTATTTTCTAAATATTTTATTTCATCATATTTAGGTCCTACAATTTCTGTTCCATCACTCTTTATAACACCTTTTTTTCCATCTTCTTTTTCTACAACTAATATGTCATTTTTTAAGGCCTTTATATTACAGAAATTATCACTTAATTTTTTATATCCATAATTTGCAATCTTTTCTGTATAATAAGTATTTAAATAATCCATTGAGAATATATTTATATCTTTATCATATTCAAACCCTATATTTAAAATTTTCTTTATTCCATCTGGTGTTGTATATAATTTTCTGTTTGAATATTTTAATTCCTCATCTAGATACATATACGAATATGTTTCATCACTTTCACTTGTATCTATTTTATATATTTTGTTTGAATTTGCCTCGAAAGTAACTATTTCATCTGAAAAAGCTACATATCCCATTGAAGTATCTTCTGAAATCTTTCCATATTCACCGTTGTAGTAATTAATTCCTAATAATTGAGCAATATCACTTATTGATATGTAAATTTTCCCATCTTCTGTTATTTGAAAATAGTTTTCATTCATTTCTTTATTAGCACCATCTACATAAAATTTTGTAGTTAAGGTTTTTAAATACATCATTACGCCTACAATCCCCATAATAACTACTAATAGTATTATTATAATAGCTATTATTATTTTAGGTGTTTTACTTTTTTTCTTTTTACCAATTACTTGGTCTCCGTTCATTTCTTCAAATAAATCCATTATAATCTCCTTTTACTTTATATAACCGTATTTTTTATAAAATTCTTCTCTAAAGTTTCCTAAATTGTCGTTTTCAATTTCAATTCTAACTCTTTCCATTAATTTAGTCAAGAAATATAAGTTGTGTATTGAAAGTAATCTCACTCCTAATATTTCATTTGTTTTTACTAGGTGTCGTATATATCCCCTTGTGTAATTTCTACAAGTATAGCAATCACATTCACTATCTAAAGGTGACCAATCTCTTTCATATGTTGCATTTCTCACAACAACTTTTCCATTCCAAGTCATTGCTGTTCCATTTCTTGCAATTCTTGTTGGTAAAACACAATCACACATATCTATTCCAGCCATTGCAGCTTCTATTAAATAATCTGGTGTTCCAACCCCCATTAAATAACGTGGCTTATCTTTTGGCATTAGTGGTGCTGTATAATTTAATATATCTATAAATATGTCTTTTGGTTCTCCAACGCTTATTCCTCCTATTGCATATCCTGGCAAATCTAAGTCTATTAAATCTTGTGCACTTTGGTTTCTTAAATCTTTGTAAAAGCCTCCTTGAATTATTCCAAATAAAGATTGTTCTTCTATGTTTTTATGTGCATCTTTGCAACGTTTTGCCCATCGAGTTGTTCTTTTCATAGATTGTTTTGTATATTCATAAGTTGCTGGATATTCAACGCATTCATCAAAAGCCATTATTATATCTGCCCCTAAATCTTCTTCTGTTTTCATAACAGACTCTGGTGAGAAAAAGTGTTTACTTCCATCTAAATGGGATTTAAACTCTACACCTTCTTCAGATATTGTACGTAAATCGCCTAAGCTAAATACTTGAAAGCCTCCACTATCTGTAAGTATGGGTCTATCCCATTTCATAAATTTATGAAGTCCTCCAGCTTCTTTTACTATATCTTGTCCTGGTCTTAAATATAAATGATATGTATTTGAAAGTATAATTTGTGCATTTATTTCTTTTAATTCTTCTGGTGTCATAGATTTTACTGTTGCTTGTGTTCCAACTGGCATAAATACCGGAGTTTGTATATCTCCATGTGGAGTATGTATAACTCCTCTTCTTGCTCCAGTTTGTTTACATTCGTGTAATAATTCATATGTTACTGCATGTTTC
>CAKPGS010000025.1 GCA_934155165.1 uncultured Clostridia bacterium
TATTTTTTTATTTCTTGTTGATATTCCTACAGACATTATTATAGAGATAATGCAAATTAATAAAATTATTGCAAATATTATAATTTTCTTTTTTGATAAATTTCTAATTAATTTTTTGTTTGATTTTTTCTTATTTTACAAATCTTGTCCACATACTGCTACACCACGACACTTACTACCAGAGTCAGTAATGCCACCAGCCCAGGACTCGTAATAAAACAACCCACTACCATCACGTCCGAAATAACAGCTATCACCCCTAGGCCATGATCTGGAATATGATGAATGCCAATCCATACATCCATTATTAGTTTTATCTCCTAGAGCATCTCCTACTCTTGCGGAACTTTTTTCTACTGTATAGGTATCATAATATTTCTTATTTACTCCAGGAAATATTATTCCATCTAGTCCTCCTGCAGTATATTCCCAATTACCACCTGAAAAATATACTCCTGTTTTATTTCCTGTTGTTGTTTTTATCGTGCTATTTTGTAATATTTGATTATTTCCATATCCTGAAGCAGAAAGTATTGCTATTGCTCCATATTCTGTTGTACGCATCATATGAACATCTATATTGTTCCTTTTACTTGATGCTGTTAAGTCCTCATTTAAAGTTTCAGAAAGTCCCATACCTTCTCCTTGTTCTTCCATTTTTCTAAAATTTTTCATCCAATTTATTGCAGAATTAGACTTCTGACAATGTGTGTTTGGATTTGCTTGTAAAGAGGCATGTACCTCACTTGTGTTTAATAAAATTATTGCTAACATTATTATTAAAGTTGTTAAAATTATTTTTGTTTTTTTCATTTTTATTCCTCCTTGTTTTTATATTTTTATTATTAATGGCATATTTCTATATTGGCACGTAACATCGTTCATACATTTTTCTATTTATGTTTATTTTCTATATTATTTTCTTTTATGTCAATATTTCTATTTAACCTATAATTTTATAATTCTTAAGGATACAATGTTTTTGAGCTTTTTTTACTTTTTGTTTACAAGTATTTAACTTTTGTATGTAAAAACCCTAGATTTGCTTACGCAAACCTAGGGTTCGAGAATTACTTTTATTTATTTGTTGAACCAAATCCACCTGTTCTTTCTCCTTCTGCATTGTCGTCATCTGCTACTAAGTATTTTTGAAATATTGCTTGTCCTATGCAATCTCCTTTTTTTACTTCTATATCTTCATCTTTTATGTTGTAAAATGCAAACATAATATGTCCATCATTATCTGGATTTCCATAATAGTCTTTATCTATTACTCCAATGCTATTTGCAAGAATTAAGCCTTTTTTTCCTGGGTTTGAGCTTCTATTTGCAAGTATTAATACTTCATCATCTGCCATATATGCTTTAATTCCTGTTTTTATTAATGTTGGTTTATTGCCTCTTTTAAAACTTGGAATTATTGTATCTTCAGCTGCTTCAACATCATAACCTGCTGAAAATTTTGTTTTTCTAACTGGCAAGTTTATTCCTTTATCTTCAAATCCTTTTGCTACTTCAAATCCACGTACTTTTTCCATTTTTATCTTCCTTCCTAACTTATATTTCTATATTGTTTTATATTAAAAAAATAAATTTGTCAATTAAAATATATAATATTATTTTATGTTATGGCGGTCAATGACCGCCGCTACATTATTTGTTTTATCAACAACATTTTTTCTTGTTATTTTCAATTTATTTGTAGGGGCGACCATTTGTCGCCTTTTATAAAATCTTCCCTATTAAATCATAATCACTGTAATCTGTTATTTTTACTTTTATAAATTTTCCTATTAAGCTTGTATCGCTTGATTCAATATATACTACTCCATCTTCATCTGGAACATCCATATATGTTCTTCCTACTAGGTATTTCCCATCAAAGGATTTATTTTCTACTAGAACTTCATATATTTTTCCTATTTTTTCTTTTCCTTTTTGGTCTGATATTTCTTTTTGTATTTTCATTATTTTGTTATATCTTGCCTTTTTTGTGTTTCCATGAATTTGGTTTGGCAATTTTTCTGCTGGTGTTCCATCTTCTTTTGAATATGTAAATGCTCCCATTCTATCGAATTTTGCTGTCTTTACAAATTCGCATAATTTTTCAAAATCTTCTTGAGTTTCTCCTGGAAATCCTACTATTAAAGATGTTCTTATTATTACATTTGGTATTTCTTTTCTTATTTTCTTTATTAATTCTTTTATGCTTTCTTCATTACTTTTTCTGTTCATTTTCTTTAAAACAGGGTTTGAAATGTGTTGTATTGGTATATCGAAATAATTACATATTTTTTCGTTGTCTTTTACTACTTCTATTAGTTCATCTGTAATTGTTTCTGGGTATGCATATAAGAAACGAATCCATTTAAATCCATTTATTTTGCATAGTTTTTCTAATAATTCTGCTAAACATGGTTTTCCATATAAATCTATTCCATATTTTGTTGTATCTTGTGCTATTACTACTAATTCCTTAACACCTTTTTTGGCAAGTTGTTCCGCTTCTTCTAGAACATCTTCTATTTTTCTACTTTCAAAAGGTCCTCTTATTGCTGGAATAGCACAATATGTACATCTATTGCTACATCCTTCTGCTATTTTTAGATATGCCATATTATTTCCTGTTGAAATTTCTCTTTCTAAATATTCCATATTTGTGTATTTTCCTTCTTCTGGAATATTTATTAATTTGCTTATTTCATCCCAAGCTTTTTCATATTCTTTTATAGATAAAAATAAATCTACTTCTGGCAATAATTTTTGTAAATCCTTTTTGTATCTTTCTACTAAACACCCCATAACAATTAGGTATTTGCATTTTTTATTTTTGTATTCTGACATTTCTAAAATCGTGTTTATTGCCTCTTGTTTTGCTGGCTCTATAAATCCACACGTATTTATTACTATTATTTCTGCTTCTTTTGGGTTGTTTACTATTTTAAAATTGTTATTTTTAAATAATCCTATCATCATTTCTGTGTCTACCAAATTTTTGCTACATCCTAATGATACAAATCCTACATTCATTTTTATATTTCCTTTCTTTTCGGGCGGACAGAGGCGTCCGCCCCTACAGCGTTTGACATTTATTTTTTTATATTTTTATATTATTTCGGGTCGTCAGGGACGCCGACCCCTACATCGTTTGACGTTTATTTTTTATATTTTTATGTTATTGCGGGTCGCCTTAGGCCGCCTCCCCTACGGCGTTTGACGTTTATTTTTTTATATTTTTATATTATTTCGGGTCGTCGGGGACGCCGACCCCTACATCGTTTGACGTTTATTTTTATAATAAAATTATATTTTATTCGTTGCTGAACATGTGCTTTCTTGTCATTTCTAATAAATTTAATTTTGTAAATTCTAATATTTGTGTTTTAGACCTATCTTTTTTTAAATTATCTTCTAATTCTTTTATTACTTGTTTTTTGCTTTCTTCTTTTTCCATGTCTATGTAGTCTATTATTATTATTCCGCCTATATCTCTTAATCGTAGTTGTTTTGCTATTTCTACACTTGCTTCTTTATTTACCTTAAGTACCGTTTGTTCTAAGCTTTCTTTTCCTGTGTATTTTCCTGAATTTACGTCTATTGCTATTAATGCTTCGGTTTTATCTATTGTTATAAATCCACCACATTTTAGCCATATTTTTCTGTTTTCTAATTTTTCTATTTGATTTCTTATATTGTATATTTCTAATATGTCTTCTTTTTCTTCTAATTCTAGTTTTATTTTTGCACTTTCAAATTCTTCTAAAATTTCTTGTACTTCTTCAAAAATATTTTTGTTATTTGTAGTTATTTTTGTAACTCCATTGTCTATTGTGTCTGTAATTATTTTTCTTGTTATTCCATTATTTCTTTCTACACAGAATGGAGCCTTTTCTTTACTTTGAATGTTTTTTATGTTTTCCCATCTTTTTATTAAAGCATTCATATCTTTTTGAATTTCGTTTATGTTTTTGTCTATTGCAGATGTTCTAATTATAACTCCAAAATTTTTTGGAAGAACTTTAGCTATTTCTTCTTTTAGTCTTTTTTGTTCTTTTTCGTCTTCAATTTTTTGAGATACAGTAATAATATCTGTTTCTGGCATTAAAACTATATATCTACCAACAAGGCTCAAATGTTTAGAAACTCTAGGTCCTTTTTTATTGTTACTATCTCTTTTTACTTGAACTAAAATGTAGTCTCCTCTTTTTATAAAATCTTTTATATTTAATTTTGAATCATCCACTTTTTCATTTTTTGTAATATCTACTTTTGGTAAAATATCTCTTAAATGTATAAAAGTGTTTTTTCCTTCTCCTATATTTACAAATGCTGCTTGCATTCCTGGTAAAATATTCTCTACTTTTCCTAAATATATATTTCCTTCTAACCTTTGCTTATCTTCTTTTTCTATATATTGTTCTATTAAAATTCCGTTTTCAACTATTGCTATTGTTTTTGTATTTTGTTTATCTTTATTTATTATAATTTCTTGCATTTATACCTTCTCTTTCTAATTTAATTGTATTTGTTCATGGCTGTATCAATGCCATTTTTAACAATTTCTACAACAGCATCTGCTGCAACTTGTGTAGCCTTGTCCAATTTTTCAAATTCTTCTTCTGGCATTTTTCCTATAACATAATTAATTGTATCGCCTTTAAATTCTGGTTTACCTATTCCAACTCTAACACGAGGGAAATCTGTTGAGTTTAATTCTTCTACAACAGATTTCATTCCATTGTGTGAACCTGGTCCGCCTTTTTTTCTAAGCTTTATTGTTCCAACATCTATATCCATATCATCATATATTACTATAATATTTTGCATATCTACTTTATAAAAGTTTGCCATTGGTGCTAAGCTTTTTCCACTTAAGTTCATATATGTTTGTGGCTTTAATAGTATTACTTTTTCTCCGTATATTGAGCCCATTCCATATATTCCTTCAAATTTGTTTTTATCAAATTCTATATTATATTTTTTTGCTATTTTATCTATTGTATTAAATCCCATGTTGTGTCTTGTTTTTTCATACTTTTCTTCTGGGTTTCCTAATCCTACAATTAAAAACATTTCACTTGTATAATCAGATTTATAGAATTATTAGTTCTATAAACTGATTAATTCCTTTCTTTCAATTTTTTTATTAATGTACTTTGTATGTATCTGAAGATAGTAATTGTGTACTTACCACTTCTCCATTTAATTTTAGTTGTCTATATGCTTTTGATTTTATAGCTGTTTTACTTCTGCTTATTACATTTGCCCATACATTAACTTCGTATTCTGTTTCTTCTTTTAGTCCATATATTTGGAAGTTACATATTCCTCTATCTACTGAACATTGTATTTTTATTGGATAATTTCTTGTATTTTTAAATTGAAAATCTATTGAACCATATACAACAGTTGCATCTAATCCAGCTCCTGCATATGATGGAACAAATTGATGGTTTCTTCTTTCTACTATTTCTAGGTTTGCATATAAAACTGCATTATATAGTGTGCTAGATACTTGGCATATTCCTCCACCTAGTCCGTCTACAACTTCTCCATTTACATATATTTTTGCTTCTTTATATCCTGCATCTATTGTTCTTTTTCCAACTACTGTATTATATGAGAATACCTCTCCCGGCATTAAAACTGTTCCATTTATTTTCTCTGCAGCTAATTTTAAGTTTGTTGTTCTATCTTTTTGAGATTGACTATATTTTGTAGAGAATTCTGAAATTAAGTCTGGAAAAGCTTCTGTTCCTATCATTTTTGTTGTTACTTCTGGAACTGTAACTTTTAGTGGAATTACATATTCTTCTTGGTCTTGCTGTAATAAGTTTTCTGCTTCTTCCATACTTATGTTAAAATCAACTCCATTTTCACTAGGGTGTACTGTGTATGGGTCTGTTGTGTAGTATGCATTTACTGGCTCTTTATATAGTTCATCATGTATTTTTGTTAAATCCACCTCTTTGGGTTGTTGTTCCTCTACCTCTATATTTATTTCTTTTCCTATAAAACTTAATTTCTGTATTTCTTTTCTACATACATTAAACATTTGGCTTTCACTAACAACATAGCCTTTTCTTCCTTTTGTTATAACTAAATTGTTTCCATCTATATAATAAGAACTTTGAATTATTGTATCTGGCAATTCCGAAGTTATTCCTGCAATTCTTTCTTTTAACACATCCTCATTTATGCTTAAAACAGGGTCTATATCTATATTAGAAACCATTGTATTTAATATTGTAAAACCATCTTTAAAAATATTTTTTGTTTTACCAATGTTATATGCAGCATTTACCGCAGATTCAACATCAAACTTCGCTTCTAACTGTTCTAAACTTATTTCTGTTCTATATTCATTATGTACTAAAACAAGGCTTGTATCCATATATTTTTCTAGTTCATTATGAACCTTCGTAATGGCTTCTTGTTTAGTTAGCCCTGAAACATTAACATTTTTTATATATATACCAGAAATTATTCTATTACTATTAGTATTAAAAATTGCAATAGCTAATATTATAGAAAATATAATTACAAAAAGTATTAAAAAAACTATACCTATCAATTTATATGCTTCTGAATTATCTGGCTCATATATTGGTTCTTGAATATTTTCTGGTTTATTTTCTGGCATATTTGTATTTCTCCTCATTTTTGTTTTTATTATATTCTATTTCTATATTTCATATTTTATTATTAAACTTGCGCAATTATATCATAGTTTACATATTTGTTCAATGTTTTTCATTCATTATTTATATGCTAAAAGGCGACCAATGGTCGCCCCTACTTATTCTTCATTATTCTTAATTTCTCTAGCTACTTGTTCTATTGTTTCTTTAAATTCAACAAGTTTTTCATCTAATCTTTGTTGGGATTTTTTAAATACTTCAACTAATTGTTCTATATTTCCCGTTTTTTGTGCATTGTATAGTGATTTTCTATATTCACTATTATATTGATCATCTATAGCTATTAAATCTATTTCGTTTTCAATACATTGCCTTAAGATTATGAATCTGCCTATTCTACCATTTCCATCTTGAAATGGATGTATGTGTTCGAATTTTTGATGAAAATCTGCTATAGCATATATATCTTTTTTGCTTTCTTTCCAGTCTTCTATTAAATTAAACATACTGTTTTCTACCAAATGAGGCTCACATAATTTTAAATCAACTTTTGAGAGTGTATTAGAATATTTTTTCCATTTTCCAATGTTGTCTATTTCATCATCCACACTGCCTTTTTTTAGTATTCTATGCCATTCCCATAATAAATATTTATCAAATGGTTCTTCCAAAGTATTTATAACTGTATCAAATAATTCTAATGAATTTTTTGTTTCTATAACATCATCTAAAAAATGTTCTCCCTTAACTTGTTTTTGTTCTAGTAAATCAATTAAATTTTCTTTACTAAATGTACTTCCTTCAAGCTTATTTGAATGGTATAAATATTCTATTTTTATAGCATCATATGCAGAGTTTTTTATTTTTGAAAGTTTATACATTGTTTCAATATTTATTTTCATATTTTTTCCTCTTGTCATATTATTTGCATTCTAATAAAAATTAAAAAAACATTCTATTTACATTGAAGCTTTCAATCTAAATGAATGTTTCTATTTTTATATGGTGAGCCAGGAGGGATTCGAACCCCCGACCCCAGGCTTAGAAGGCCTGTGCTCTATCCAACTGAGCTACTGACCCATGTCTTTCTCAAATGCAATATCTATAATATCATCTTTTACACTATCTGTCAATAGTTTTGAGTGTTTTTTCTATTATATTTTTATCCAAAATTTATCCACAAAGTTTTCCACATTATCCACTATTTGTTTTTTCCTCGAAATTAATGAATTCTCCATGTGAAAAAATGTTCTGTGGATTTCGAATGATATTATTCCACATTATTCACAAATTGCAAACAAGTATTTAAGGTTATAAAAAAATAACAATACAGGCAAATATTAAAGGCGACCAATGGTCGCCCCTACATTGTTAATTAATTTTATTATTAGTTTTTATAAAATGCCTCATATGCTCTGTGTGCTGTATATAAATCGTATTTGCTTGTTACTTCATATGGTGCATGCATTGATAGCACTGGAACTCCACAGTCTATTACATCCATTCCTTTGTCTGCTAAAATATAGGCTATTGTTCCGCCTCCTCCTAGATCTACTTTTCCTAGTTCTGATATTTGGTATTTTATATCGTTTGTTTCAAATATTTTCCTAACTTCTGCTACAAATTCTGCATTTGCATCTGATGCTCCAGATTTTCCTCTTGCTCCTGTATATTTGTTCATACATATTCCGTGACCTATATATGATGCATTATTTTTTTCAGAAACACTTGCATATATTGGGTCAAATCCTGCATCTACATCTGCAGATAACATTTTAGATTTCGCATATACTTTTTGTAATAAATTTGGTCTATTTTCGTTTGTTTTATTTAATAATTCTGATACGAAATAATCAAACATTTGAGATTCCATACCAGTATTTCCCATACTTCCTATTTCTTCTTTATCAGCTATTAAACATACTGCTGTTTTTGTAGGATTTTCTATTTTCATTAAGGCGGTTAAAGATGCAAATACACATATTTTGTCATCTTGGCCGTATGCTGCTACCATACTTTGGTCTAATCCCATTGTTCTTGCTTTAAATGCTGGTACTATTTCTATTTCTGAACTCATAAAATCCACTTCAGTTATTCCGTATTTCATGTTCAATAAATTTAATATATTTAGTTTTACTTTTTCTGCAACTTTTGTTTCTTCATCTCCATATGGAATGCTTCCTATAAGTAAGTTTAGAGCTTCTCCTTCTATTGCATTGTTTAATTTTTTAGTCATTTGTTCTTGTGCTAAATGTGGTAATAAATCTGTTATTGTAAATATTGGGTCGCTTTCGCTTTCTCCTATTGATATAGTCGTTTTTTCTCCGTTTGGTTTAACAATTACTCCATGTATTGCAAGTGGAATTGTTGTCCATTGATATTTTTTTATTCCTCCATAATAGTGTGTTTTTAAGTATGCTAATCCACCATCTTCATATAAAGGATTTGGTTTTAAATCTAATCTTGGAGAATCTGCATGTGCTCCTATAACATTTAAACCATTTTCCAATTTTTCTGTACCTATTACTGCTAAATACATTGCTTTTTCTCTATTTACAAAATAAACTTTATCTCCTGCTTTTAATTCTTGCATTGTTTCTAAATCTTTAAATCCGTTTTTCTCTGCAATTTCTTTACTTTCTGCAACAATTTCCCTTTCTGTTTTTCCTTTGTTCAAAAAATTAATATATTCATCTGCATACTTGAATATATTATCTTTTTTCTCTTGGCTGGCTTTTACCCACCCATCTTCTCTAATATTAAATAGTTTTTTTCTAAGTTCTTCTGCTTCGTTCATTAAATTACCTCCTTAGTTTTTTCTTAGTATATCACTAATATTTGAAATTTACTATTATTTTTAAATTTTTTTTGCAGACAAATTTTTTATCTTCTTGACAACTGTTTTTTGTGTATATTTATAAATCTATAATCTCCAACTTCCAACATCTAACATCTTACATCCACAAAAAATATAAAAAGGCATAATGGTCGACAGGGGCGTCGACCACTACATTCTCATACAATATAAAATTGTCCTGAAAATTATTTTCAACCTGTCCCAGAAGTGACAAAAATTGTAACTTTGGGTCTGTCCCTTAATGCGACAAAATGTCGGCTGGGGGTCTGTCCCCTGACCGACATTTTTTGTTTTATAGTACTTTTTTCTTTATTAGGTAAATTCCTCCGGCTAGTGTTATTGTTGCTAGTGTTCCTATTATTGCCCATATTATTTTTTGGTTTCCGAATGGTGGTATTATTACTATGCTTCCTTCGTCTGCATCTGGTTCCCAGTATAGTGTCGTTTTGCTATTATCTTGTTTCGTTGGATCTCCTATATCTCCTGGAACTGTTAATACTAAATAGATATCGTTATTACTGTTTTTATTTATCTTAGTATCTCCACTATTTAATCTATTTCCAACTTCTGATAGTAATATATTTTCTCCATTTCCTCTATCTGTTGCATCGCTTACATCATATCCTATAATTCTACTATTTTCATCATTTGGATCTTTTCTTTTTTCTTTTGTTGTATAGTTACTATTGCTATACTGTCCTGTACTTGGAGTTGTTGTTGTGTGGTAGCTTCTTCTTCCTACACTGTTTGTTTGTTGTAGTATTTCTGTTGTATTTATGTATTGCAATTGTCTTCCGTCAGCATCTGTTTCTGTTGATAGTACTTTTGATAGTGTTAGGTATAGTTTTTCACTATTATTTTCTCCGTAAGTGTCTCCTGGTTTTAATTGTGGAAAACTAATATTATCATTTGTTGTTAGTATTACACTTGCACTTTCGTAATATTTTTTAGTATCTTCATCTAACATATTTTTCTCAGTATCTGATGATGTTTTCCAGTAGTTGTTATTTTTTGTATTAGAATCTTTTTCTGGGTCTGCTAGTCCATCAGGATTGTATTTTATTCCATTATCTGCAAAATCTATTATTGTTTCTGGTTTGGTTGTTACTTCTTCTTGTCTTGTTCCTTTCTCTCCTAAATCGTAATATTTTCTACTTTCAGGAATTTCTATTCCATTTTCACCGTATGTTACTTCTCCTGTTGATTTATAGTCCACTTCTCCTGTGTTTGTTATAAAGTATCTGAATGTTACTTGTAGTGTTGAACCATATATTAGGTTTTCATCTATTATTGGTTGTACGTATCTATCGAACCATGTTGTACTGTTTGCTGTTCCTTTGTTTCCATCTATTAATACTCTTCCATCTGATGTTGTTATATTTATATGGTCTATAACTTTATTTATTGTTAACTCTGAGCGTGGTCTTTCTGCTAGTCCCAAATTCATATTATTTATAGTATAGTTTTCTGCATTTGTTCCTTTGTTTCCTTCTTTTCTTATTGGTGCATAGAATTTTGCTGTTTTAGCTGTATTTTTGTATTCTTCACTTTGACCTATAGTTTTATAGTCTTCAAGTTTTAAAGCTTTTTCATTAGTTAATGTTACACTATTATCCATTTTTGTATTATCATCTTTGGCTACAGATTTATTTTGTACTTGGCTCATTGAATACCAATAATTCTCTGCCCCATCTGGAGAATTTCCTTCTGCATCATCCTTCGTTGGTACATATTGTTGTTTTGTTGTATCTATTGTTGATTTGTAATCTTGTGCATTGTAGATTCCTGTATTTTTATCTCCATATGTGAACT
Organism: uncultured Clostridia bacterium; assembly: GCA_934155165.1. Taxonomy (GTDB): domain Bacteria; phylum Bacillota; class Clostridia; order TANB77; family CAG-508; genus Merdicola. The sequence continues at coordinate 11,311 of CAKPGS010000025.1, forward strand.
GAATTTGATAGTTTTTACTTGGTATAAATCCTTCTATTGTGTATTTTCCACTTGTATCTGTTTTTACATCTTCTGAACTTTTCCATTCTTGTTTTTCTGTGTCCCATATTTTAACTACATTATCATTATCTGTAAAGTAAACTGTTGCTCCTTCTATTCCTTTGTCTTTAGTATTTTCTGTATATGTTCCATCTCCAAATCTAGTGTTTGCACTAGCATCGTGATTTGTTGCATCTTCGAATACTATACCTGTTAATTTTCTTTGTTCAGTATCTCTATTCAATATTATTCCTAATGAACGTTTGCAGTCATCTTCTTTGTTAAACATTTCTAATATATCTTTTATTTGAGCTGTTTTTCTTATTTTTTTATAACCTTCTAAGTCAAAGTTTCCTGCATTAGAATCCTCATCTACTTTTCCTGCATTTGTTTTTCCTTTTCCATGTCCGTTATTGTATATATCTCCATTATATTTTGTACTGTAACTTCCTATTTCTGCAACTGTTTCTAGTGTTTTGAATACATCATTTTCTTCTATTACATTTTTAATTGTTGCTCTACTTAAATGTAGACTTATTTTTATTTCCTGTTTTCCATTATCTGCAGAATTATCTAATTCTTTTCCATTTATAGGTATTTCAATTTTTCCTCTAAAATCTCCTGTTCCTGGAGTATAATACCTATCAGTATTGCCCTCGACTTTTATGGCATCAAATCTATCGTCACAGTAAAAATCTAATTGTTTTAATATTCCTATAAAGTTATCTTTTGATTCATTAGTTACTGTAATTGTATAGTTCACCCAAACACTTAATTCTTTATTTTGATCATTACCTATTGGGCTGTTTCCATTAGCAGCTATTGCATTATAGTCTGCTTCTTTGAAATATACATCTTGGTCTGCTATTGTTTCTGATATAATTCCTCCATTAAAACTTGTAAATTGTTGGCTTACACCGTTTATAGATACATCCATTGAATCTAATCTATTTTCTAGTTTTAAATCAAACTCTCTTTTTACAAGTCCAAGATTTACGTGTTTTATATATGAAGTATATCCATCTATTCCTGCTATACTTCCATATCCATTATTTCCTGTGTATGCATTTATCCAATAATAGTCTGGACATACTTGTGGAGAAACATTTTTATATTTATTTGTTTCATCTGTTTCATTATTTTTATTCATTAATGTATATGTATTACTATTGCTTCCATCTATTGTTGTAAATTTATTGTTAAAGCTTTCTCTTGAAAGTTCACTTCCAAGTACTTTCCCACCTTCTGTTGAATATGAACCCTTTCCAGCATAGTTATCCACATTATATTGTACATTTTCATATGCTTGTCCATTATAAGTAAATTTTATTTGATATTTATAGGTTTTAATATTACCAGGTTTTAATTTTAAAATATCTTCTGTTTTTGTTGTTACATGTTCTGTTCCTTGTGGGTCTATATAATGGTATTCAATATTTTTATTACTATCTAACTCTTTCCATATTTTATTTAATGGAAATCTATAGAAAATATAGTTACCATTTTCATCGGTATAAGTTGTTGAATAATAAGTTTTCTTGGTTCTTTCATCTGTTCTGTATTTTATTCCATCTTTTTCTGTATCTCCTGCAATTTGATTTTTTTCATAGTCTATTACATCTACTCTAACACCTTTTGCACCTTTATCTCCACTTCCACCATTAACTGCATCTCCTGGTCTTGTTGTTTTTCCATTTGATATATCTTTTCCGTCTATAAATACATTTCCTTCTATATTATATGCAGGAAAGTTTATTTCTGAACTTCCATCAATAGAGTTACTAACATACACTATGTTTTCCAATGGTTCTATATTTACTTTAAATTTTAACACAACATCGTAATATTCTATTCCATTTTCTCTACCTTTATGTGTAGTTTCGTTGTAAGCATAATCGTTTCCTTTTTTATATCCTGTTAATAATATACTGTTACTAAAACTTATTTTTATTTGATTTGTTTTTGTTTTAGTTACTTTTGCACCTGTTACCGATTCGCTTTCTTCTATATATTCTAGACCAACAAAATTATCTGTTATTGTTAATTCCTTTCCAATTTCCGTTGCATAATCTCCAATAGAGTAGTACCTAATATGATAGGTTAAAATATCTCCTTGCATTACTAATGGATCTGTATTTACTGCATTATACTTAAATCTTTTATCATCATTTATATCCACTTTATTATTTACTGTGGCTGTTGGATATTCAAATTTTTGTGTATAATCATTTGATTCATCACTATCTCCTAGAGTTGCTTTTTGCTCAGTTAAGAATTTTTTAACTGTATCTTTTCTTGAAGTTTCATTACCATTATTCTTTATTGTTAGTGTGTTTGAATTTATTTCTGTACTTCCGCCTTCTCCTATAACTTTAAATTTTATTGAAACTATTCCACTCCATTTGCTAAGATTTCCTGAATAATCTTCGTAAGATTGTAATTTATTATTCTCTAGGTTAGTCAATTCAGTAGCATCTATTTCATAATGATTTTGTACTTTATTCCATCCATTACCTACATATTCTAAGTATCTATTTGAATAGTCACGAATTGTTCCATCTTTCAAAATTAAATAATTGCCTTCTTCTCCCTCTTTATTTGTTGATTTTAAAGATGTATCTGTCATATCTGCCTCAGCATTACCAATATTATATAATCTAATGTTATATGTTATTATATTTCCATATGCTAAATTAATTTTACTTGTATCTTGCTTTATTAGATTATATCTATCTTTACTGTCTACATCTTTTGATGTATCTACTGTAACAGTTGGTTTTTGATTAGAATAATCCCAATCATTTGAATTCCATGAATCTGGCACACTATATAATTCTTTACCATCTGATGATTCAATTTTTTTAATGTATTTTGTTGTAATAATACGTGGGCGAACTAGTGGAACTAGTTGAGGTCCATCTTCTACATAATTAGTATCTGTCTTAGTATTTATTCTCATCATTGTTTGTACTTCTGAAGAAATATCTTCTTTGGTACTAGATTTATCATAAACATACTTTGCAATTTCACCACTATAATTATAGTATTTTCCCTGAAGTATTATTTTAACATTCTTATACTGCTTTACATCATTATATTTTATATATATTTCATGTTCTCCTTGGTTTCCAACCTTTCTTGCTGTACCACAATCTATTAGTTTTTCTTCTCCTGATTTTTTCTTATATGTTTTAATTGTTTCACTACTACCCTCTCCAAAAACCTTTATGTACACTTCTCCAGTATCCCCTATGTCTTTCCATGTTGTGTTAACTTTAGAAATACAGAAAAATTTATCCTCACCTTCTTCTACAAAGTTATTTTCACTATTCATATTTCCATATGTCATTTTTTCAACTATTGTAGTTTTTGCATCTTTAGTATTTAAAGTTACACCGGGATTAGATGCTAGATTTGCTTTAATGGCTTTTTTTAAGGATTCTGGTCTAGAAACTGATGCGCTTCCAGTATTCAACCTTTTAAAATTTACTTTTCCATCCGTTTCTCTAGATATTGCATCACAATTAGCCTGAGTAAGATGCCATATTATATTTTGTTTTTCATTATTATCACTTGCAATTTCAAACGCATAAGCTAATCTTTGTCCCAATTCAATATAATCTCCCACTTCTTCACCTGGTCCTAAATTATATGTTATATTTCCCCATGCACCTTTTAGAGATTTCCCATGAGCTCTACAAAATGTAATTACTCCATCTGAAAAACATGTAAATGGGGCTGTATAATCTTCTCCGCCTGTAAATTTAATTGAGCTTGGTGCCCAAATAGCTGCATTTGCATTGTTAGTTAGACCTATAATAATTGAAATAGTAAATAGCAAAGATACTAATATTTTTTTTACTTTCATATTCTCCCTCCTTTCTTTAAAACTTTAATATTCTTTTATTTATCTCATATGCTGTAATGCATATTAAAGCCATTATGGTTATTGTTAAGGTTATATAGGTTACTGGTCCACCTGTTTTTAAACCTAATATTACGTTTGCTGAAGATTGGTCATCTTCTTTTTCTGCACTATTTCCTGGTATTGAATCGCTATCTGCTTGTCCATATTCATTATAATCTTCTGCAATTTCTGCAGTATTGCAATATATACCGTTTCCATTTTCATTCATATTTTTTGTTAATACTAAGGTAACTGTTTGGCTTTCACCAGGATTTATTAATGTGTTTGCTAAGGCTTTTGTTTCTATATTGTTATTTACTGTATACCAGTCTTTATTTAATTCTGTGGAAAAATCGAAACCTTCTGGTAGATAGTCTATTATTTTGCTTGCTGTTCCTGGTATGTCTCCTTCATTTGTAACTGTTATTTCGTATTCAATAGCAACTTTTGTATTATTAATATATTTATAGTCTAAATCTATTTTTGCAAGTTGTGTATCATATTTATTAGTTTGTGTTCTTTTTGTATTTGCCATTGATATTTGTGTAACTTTTTTATTCAAGCTTAAATCGAAATTACTTCCTTCTATTAAACCTATATTTATATTTCCTATACTTCTATCTGTTAATTGAATTGTATTAGTTGTTGCAACTGTTCTTTCATTATAAGTTCCTTTTACAACCTTTGAATTTATTGAAGATTCTACTCCTTCTTTTTGATATGCTGTTAGTACATATTTAGAAGTATCATATTCAAAAATAACTGTATATTTTCCTTTTTCAAGACCTTCTAAAGTATAGCTTCCATTTTCTGCTGTTGTAGTAGCAGCTTTTTCATTTCCATTATCATCTAGTGCTTTCACAGCTATTCCAGATATTTTTGTTTCTTCTTCGCCTAAACTTCCATCTTTGTTTTTATCTAACCATGCTGTTCCAGATATTTTATATTTATTATTTGTATCATCTGAAGGATCTACTGGTGTTGGATTTGGATCATCTGGGTCGGTATCATCAGGATTATTATTGTTATCATCTTTTTGTACATTTTTTTCAATTATATAGTCAAATTTCTCACTATATCCTAATTTTTCTATTGAAATATTTGTTGTAATTTGCTTATCTTCTGTTAAATTTAGTTCATTTGAAACTATTGTTTTCATTAAAATTTTTATATCTTCTTCTGCATTAATATCGTTTAATAATATAATTTTGTTTTCATCGCTATTAAATTTATAGTCTTCTTCTGAAAGTTCCTTATCATTTACATATACCTTTTCTACTACAATTTCATTTGAAAATTTTATACTTGGGTATAAACCTTCCATCTTTACTTTAGATTTATTCTTAATTGTTAATGTATAGTCTATTTCCTCTCCAACTTTAACATAACTTCCACTTGTAACAGATGATGTTGATTCTACTTCTGCATCTAATTTATGTCCTTCAACTTTTATTACATTTGAAACTATGTTAGTATCTTCTGAGAATTTTCCTTCTGCATATATTGGATATTTTTGTGTTCCTGTTACTTTAACAAGTATATTTATCATAATTGAATTTTTTTCTATTTTATTTATGTTTATTTCTATATTTCTATCTTTTTCATTATATGTAACAGTATTATCTAATTCTTTATCTTCTAAATAGTCCTGTGCAGTAGCTGAACTGAACTCAATTCCTGATGGCAAATTCATTTTCACTTTAACATTGTTTACTTCTTCTGCTGTTTCTAGCGTTAATATAAGTCCCATATAATTATTTTCAAAAACATTTTCATCGTTAGTAGTTAATAACATACTTAATGGTGATTTTTTTATATTTATTTTCTTCTCATTACTTTCTATTTCTGAAAAATTTGATGAGTTTATTTTTGCTTTCATACTTCCACTATTTTCATCTTGAGCATATAACAAAAATTCTTTTATTGTACTTTTATCTTTTTCTATTTTACCTACTTCAATTTCAATATTCTTAATATCTTCTTTAAAAATATATTTATTTTCAACATCATAAATATCATCATTTAATTCCGCATATACCATTCCATCTGGTACTGGCACATTTATTTTCACATTTTCTGCATCTTCTGTTCCCTTATTTGTTACTGTTATTGTATATGTTACAACTTGACCTACATAAGTTGTTCCATCTACTGTATTATCTTCCAAAGTTGCTTCTAATACTGGTCCATTTCCTGTAGTTAAATTAACTTGTGTTGCTTCTTTATTTAAGGTGTCTTCTTGTGTATTGTATTCAACCTTATAAGTTGAAGCTAAGTTTGCTCCATATTCTAGATTTTCTGGTATTTCTATGCTGTAGCCAAAGTTTAATTCTTCTCCTTGTTGTACTTCTTTATTTACTACTATTAAGTATGATTTAACATTTTGATTTGCTTCTTGAGTCCATCCATTTTCGCTATTTTGTAAATCTTCTGTTGCTTCGGCTTTTTCGCTATAATATACTGTATAGTCAACATTTTCTGCATTTCCTATTGTGCTAGTTAATTTTGCTGAAATTGTTGAACCTAAATCATCTCCTTCTGTTCCTATTCTTCCTAATATTTTCATTCCATTTACAGGTTCGTTTTCATTATTTATTATTGTTTGAGTATATGTTGCTGTTGTTGTAGCTGAGTTTCTTTGTAGTGCTACTTCTCCTTTATTACTTCCTAAAGATGTAGCTTTTTCGCCTGTTGATGTATTTGTAACACTATTTAGTGCTATTATTCCTACTGGTGCTGATATACTTACTGGTGTACTTGTAATTCCATCATTTTCTAAACTTATTGCCTTTTCATTACTATATTGCATTGTTACTTGTGTTTCTTTTGATGAGGCTGTTTTTAATAATGATATATCTGTGTTTATTATTATTGTTATTCCTTCTGCTTGGTTTGTGACGTATTGTGTTTGTTCTCCTGTTAGTTGTAAATTAATTATTCTTCCTGATTCTATATTAATATTTGATACTTCCATTTGGTCGTTGAATAATACGTTTACAGATTTTATATTAACGCTTTCAACTTCTTCTGGTAGTTGTATTCTTATTGTTGGATTTTTATATAAATCTTCTGTTATATCATTTGCTTTTAATATTGCTCTTAGTTCAACGTTTTCGTTTGTTACTACTGTTGATAGAGTTTGTTTTCCTATTTCTATTTTTGCTTTACTAGTTGTTTCTTCTAGGTTTGTTATTGTAGTTTTTGTTTGTGCCTCTTGGTTGTTACTTGCTCCTATTAAAGTTGTTTCTATATTTCTTATTAATTTTTGTATTCCATAATTATAAGAACTTGTTGCTGAAATTGCTTTGTTGTTTTCTATAATTAGCTTTCCTTCTTCTACTGGTTGTGTTGCTTCTATTCTAATATTATTATAGTTTGCTTCATAGTTATAATTTAAGTTACCGTTTTCATCTGCTTGTGTATTATTATCTATTGTGGCTATTAAGTTTTCTCCATTATATATGCTTATTCTTCCTTCTTGTCCTAATATTTTTTCAAAGTTAGATTTGCTTATTTTTGTATTCTTATAATAAGAATCTGCTAATATTTTTCTTCCATCTTCTAAATTATAGGCTTCTACATCTTTTTCAAAGATTACACTTTCTGCTGCATCTTTATAAGATATGTTTGCTGTTAGAGTTTCTGAATATGGTGTTTCATATACAGAGTTTGCATACATATATCCTTTATTTATTTTTTCTGTTGATGTTATATCATAATCTACATAATTTCCATTTCTAGCTATTTCTTGTGTTTTATTTACATTTCCTTCTACTGAATTTTCCGTGTATGTATTTATTGTATTTTTGCAGGACGGCGAGCGCCGCATTCCTGTACAGTATGCAAAGAAAATTCAGGGAAG